>DASYDW010000055.1 GCA_036499395.1 Pirellulales bacterium | reverse complement strand
GTCGACTTCACCGTTGAGCGTCAGGCCGCCAACGATGGTCGCGTAAGGATCGTTGTACGGCAACGCTTGCGTTCCATCGACTACCGTTCCTGACGCGATCGTTACACCCGACAACGTTCCGCCCGAACTGGTCAGCGTCAGACCTTGGCCTCCTGATCCGGGCAGAACGGTGGCTCCGCTCAACTTACCGCCGGCGAGCGTAAATACGTTATCCACCTCAACGGACGTCGCAACATTAAGCGAGCCACCCGATATTGTGACTGCATTAGTCGAGCGCAAACTATGAATGGAATCGCTTCCAGAAGAATGCGTAACAACGGCATTTCCGGCGATGCTAATTGTAACATCGTCGGTGACCCCGGGCACTGCGCCGGTACTCCAATTGAGCTTATTGCTCCAGTTGTTATCCCCTCCGGCGCCCGTCCAACTCACTGCACTCAATAGCCATCGCGACTCAAGCGCCTCGCTAAGAAGCCTACGCTGTCTTGAAAAAAATGCACACTTTTGCCATTGCCGCCCAATCTGCCGCCGCCCACGGTGACCTTTTGGCATGAATCACTTTCCGCCTTTTGAGAAAGGTCCGCGAACTTCGCGGCCTGTGAAAGGACATTTACAATCTTCACACGAGGACTAGCGCGCCAATATTATGGTGCTTCGGATGTCTAAACGTCAATGTCTAAAGAAAATAACCAAGCACAAATGGCGTATGCGCAACGTCGCGTTTTCGGACACAATTTTCATAAATTTAATATTTCGGATCCCACCGCCGGCTCGCATTGCCCGTTACCTCGTTCAAGCCTTCAACATGCTCAATCTCCGAAAAATGGCACGTCTCCAGGCCAGCCAGGGTTCGAACAATCTGCGAGGACGGCCTGATTAGTTTTCACTAGAATGCCTTGTCGTGAAGAGGAACTGTACCGATCGCGTGCCCCATGCATAGAACCCTACGAGCGGCATTTTGCGTAACACGCCAGAAGTAAACGTCGCGTGCCGGCATTGACCGACACGCGACGCCACGGTCCCCGTAGCAGAGAAGAGCCCTACCCGGCTTTTCTGCGCAGGATCGCAAAAATCAGCAACCCACAGCCGCCGATGCCGACTAAGGCTATCGATGCCGGCTCGGGTACCGCTGTAATAATGCGTATCTCGTCCAGGCTCACCTGCGTGCTAAGAAGCACGCTCACCGTGCGGTCGTCTGGGCTGAAAGTGATGCCGTCGAAGGTGTTGAAACCCTGCTGGCCGACGGCCAATTCTAGCCCGCGATCGGTTTCGGTAACGGGATAGAACGTCGACGAGAGTCCGAGTTGGCTGTCCGAGCTATTCAAGCTCGATGTCAGGATTTCGATGCCGAGGATCGGTGTGCTGAACGTCACCGAACCAGATAACGCCGTTGGCTGGGCCGGAACTCCGACGGGATCGAAATGCAATAACGTACTCGCGACATGGGTGCCGGCGGGAATTACGCCCGGCGTGAGATTGAGAGAGGCGGAGGACGGCACCGACGAAGGCACGGAAATGTCCACCGCGAGAGCACTCTTCAGCTGGACATTACTCTGCTCGGCGATCACCTGGATGGCGGAGTTGCTCTCGTAGGCCCCGAGCCGCAGATCTCCTGGCATCGGCGAGAGATTTAAGGTGCCGGTCGTAGAGATGACAGTCGGTGCTTCTGGCACAACGGCAATGGCCACCGGTTGATGCAATCCGCTCACGAGTTCCTGGTTTATCGCTTGGCCGCCAGTGCTGTAAGCGCCAATTCGCCCCTGATCCTCATTTGCCACGTACATCGTTGATCCCGAGACGGTTATGGCTTCGCCAGGATCAAAGGTTAAATACGGATTCACGAGCGTCCCGCCGGTCGTATACTCGCTCACGGTAATCAACATTGGGTTTGAGACGAGTAGATTTGAACCGGATACTGCCAAGCTGGTCGCCCCAAATTGGTCCGTAATTAACGCGGGATTTACCGTTGCGCCTGAGGTCGTGTATTCACCCACCGTTCCATTCTGAAAGCCAAGAACGTAAATATCGTTGCCGGATACGGCGATGGCCGAGGGCTCGTCCAATCCCGAGACGAGCGACGCATTAACAAGGGCTCCCGAAGCGGTGTACTCGCGAATGGTGCCATCCTTGCTGCCGACGGGCCCTGCACCGGCATCCGTTACGAACAGGTTGCCTCCCGAGACGGCAATTCGGACGGGGGCTGTCAGGCCGGTAATCAGAGAGGGATTGATCGCCTGCCCCGAGGTGGTGTATTCGCCGATCGTACCCGTCGCGCCATTGAGCACGAAGATGTCCCCGCCGGAGACGGCGAGACTTTGCGGGTTGCCGAGACCGGTGATGAGCGCTGCGTTGATAGTTGCGCCCAAGGTCGTGTATTCACCGATCGTTCCCGTCGCGTTGTCGGCAACAAAAATCTGCCCGTATGTCACGTTCGGAATCAAGCTCGCAATCGCCGTGACGAAAATCATTGCCGACAAAAAACCGCCGGTTGCCTTAATCATGAAAAACCCCTCTTGGTGTGATGGCGTGGAAAAACGTCGCACTCCCTGCATCGCTAGCGCAGCGAAGTGCAGACAGGCGACCAAAAAACGGAAGTCGTGGCGTTGATGTGAGTGCCACGAATGCGGAATGCGCCGCTCGCGAGAGCATAGACCGAGCTAACAGCAAAGCGCTCGGTCCTGATCGGATTGAGTTACTAGCGGCGCGAGGTGAAGGTCATTAGCTACTTGGCGTGGTTGTCTGAGGGACGCCCCGCATGAAGACAGGGGTAACGTTTCGGTTCGCTGATGTTGCGAAACGTCCAGAACACTCGGTAGGCCAGCCCCATGCGGTCAGGCACGGCCAAACGCTGCTTCATCTCTTCGAGATACGTGCGAACGGTCGAATAGCTGATGTCGAGGGTCGCTGCGATTTCCTTGTCTTTGCGACTTTGCAAAATAAGTCCCATGATCTCCGCCTGGCGCGGTGACAGCGCCAGGCGGCGCATGATTGTGGTCCACTCGTCCTTGCCGAATAACGGTGGAATCGAGGCTTCATGTCGCACGTTTTCTGCAGGGCGTGCGGCCATGAAGGAATTCCGGGCTCACCGACAATCAAGCATTCGGTACGAGGTAAACGCAACATTGTCGCCCCCCAAAGGTCGAAGCCAAGGATAGAGAGTCATCTCGCGGCTGTGCATCGGTGTTTTCGCGGTCCTCATTTTCGCGGGGGGCGAAATTCGACATGCTGCCGGAATGCCGCGAAGGTTTGATAGACAACGCTGATCCGATTCGTTGCTCCGATCCGCCTGGCAATGTCTTCCAAATGGCTGCGGACAGTCGAAGGGCGAATGCCGAGCGTGCTTGCGATTTCTTTGTCTGATCGTGCCTGGATGACAAACCCCACGATTTCCGCCTGTCGCGGCGACAGCAGCAACGCCTGCACGACCTTCTGCCATTCAGGTGGACTGAATAGCGGTGGTCTGCTGGGATCGTCGCGCGCAGGGGTAGTATGTCGTGCGGCCATCGAGACAAAACACGCGGAAGATTCAAAGGCAAGAAACCGACGTGAGCTGATACTCAATCGCTTGATGGCTGGTGGGCCGTGACTTCGTGATCGTCGTAGTCGAATGTGACGCCACACTCGTCACAGCCGGCGACGTTCCAAGGGTCGGTACGATCGGAGCCGACGGCGTTATCGGGAATCTCGACCTGCGATCCGCATTCAGGACAGGTGACGTAAAACATGGCAGTGACTCCGTGATGGATTCGAAGAGTGAGAGACGCCCGACCGCCGGCAGATGGCCGGGCTGGATGCGAGTCAGACGAGCGGCTGCGGTTGCAAGCCATGCAGGTAGTCAACGGCCCGGCTCGCCAGTGAGGCCGCTGTAAAGACTGCCTTCTTGTCGTTGCGAAGCACGCTCAGCCAGCTTTGGATATAGGCTGCGTGGTCATCGCGAACTTCGGGCGTGATCTGCAAATCCGCACACAGAAACGCCGCTCCCAGTTCCGCCACTAATTCCTCGACGGCGTAACCTTCGTCGCCGAATCTCTTACGGCCGAGATCGCGGTTGAGCCGTGACGGGTGCCGCGTCCAGTGCGTGATTTCATGGGCCAACGTTGCCGCGTGCGATTCGGCATCGCGGAACGTTTCCAACGGCGGCATCCGCACGTAGTCCGCCACAACGGCGTAATAAGCCCGATTCCCGCCGTAACGAATATCTGCCCTGGTATTGGCAAAAAACCGTTCGGCCTGCTCGATGCGTTCGATCTTCTCCTTGGGCGTTTCAGCCAGTTGGTAGAATCGCTGCGGCAAGCCCTCAATTTGCTCGGCATTGAAGACCGTGTATTGCTTGAGGAACGGTATCTCCTGCTCGATTTCCGCCCCATCGTCGGCGGTGTCGGTCTTCTTGAACGTGCTCGCATAGACCACGGGCAATCCGTGCTCGCCTTTTTTGACGAAGCCACCCAGCTCCTTGGCCTGCTGGAACGTCAGAAAGAACGGACAAGAAAACCCGCGTAGCTCAGACTCCATCCAGAGCGTGATGACGTTGATGCCCTTGTAGGCCTCTCCGTTATGCCGCAGCGGTCGCGTAATGCGTCCGGCGGCATACTCCGCTTTCCACGGTTGCATCCAGGGCCGCACACCTCGCTCAAGCTGTTCGACGATCGTGGAGGTAACGCGGCTGTACACATCGGTGCGTGTGGTGTTGGCAGTAGTCATGGTCTGGAACTCCCTCTGAGATTGAAAAAACCCGGTGCATCAAAAGCACATGCTTTTGGGCAACGGGGGCGAAGCGCCCAAAAGTCAGGGGGAGGGCAGTCAAGGACGACCGCCGGTGGGAGGCGCCAGCCTGCACAAGCGCTAGCGCGGAAGGTGGGAGGGAAACCGGAAGGCGGTCGCGTGGCTCCGATCCTTGACGGCCCGGGGGATGTGCCCCCTAGCTCGGTCTCGCGAGAAGCACGTCTTCAGCCACCGTCAGGTGACCGTTTAAGGCCGCAGGCCGACGCACCAGCGGGCGGAAGGGGCCAATGCGTCCGATGAGGACCGGAGTAAAACGCAGCCCGAGAAGCACGCGGTCGCCCAACGGCGAGGTGCCATATAGTTGTTTCATTGAATAGAACGACGAGCATATTCAAGTGCGGTAGACATTTACAGTGCTACAACCTAGAAGACTATTTGCTACACTTATTATTAATGCATTCTCAACATGCAGAAGTTTTACAATGACGGAAGACAACGGTGCGCGGCTGGAGTACGAACAGAAGTTTGGTGAATTCATACGCCTCTGCGCAGACAAGGACGCAGAGGTCGTTGCCATACATCATCCAGAAGTACTCGGCGACACGTATGGCGGGATGGTGGAGAGTCTTAACCGGCTCGCGGACGCCGAGAAGGTCTTGACGATCGTTCCGCGCCGTGAGCGCGGCTAGGGCCGTCATGCACTTCGTTTGGGCGTGGAATTGATCCGTTTATGGAAATGGGCGAACTTGCTTGAGGAGAAATGATGGCACGTCGTAAGATGAGCAAGTCGGCGAAGATTCGCGAGACCTTCAAGGCACTCGGCGCGGAGGCGCGTTCGAAGGACGTGATCTCTGCGCTGGCTGCGAAGAGGATCAAGGTATCGGCCGCTCAAGTAAGCAACGTAAAAGCCGGTCTGAAGGACCAGGATAAACAGAAAAGACAAGGCAGCCGCGGCCGTAAGGCTCGAAACGTGGTCGCGATTGCGGACCTTCAGGCGGCAAACAAGTTCGTCAAGACGCTCGGCTCCCTCAAGAGGGCCGAAATGGCGCTGAGTGCGTTAGCCCAGTTCCGGTAATGTTTACTAGTAACGTTTGAACATCGAAGTCGAGACGAGAAACGCCAGGGAAGTGGCACTCGCGTGTTCTTCGGTTACTTTCGCTTAATGTTCCTTGCCGGATAGTCGGATGTGATCCGATGATTATTACCAGCTGGCTTTGCGGAATCCGCGCGGCGACATGCGGAGCTGTCGTCACGAATGAGGCCGTCTGCAACCAATGTCCCTTTGCGCGCCGTCTCCACAAGGTCGTCGAAACACAGAGGACCGAATTCCTGGTCAACGATTGGAACCACTACTGAGCACTCATCACTTCCGTCCCGGGGAAAAGTATGTTCACTGGCAATACAGTTATTGTGACGATAACAAGTGCAGTTCGTAATTAGCCACTATTTGCTCTACGACGTTTTGCCCTATCGTCTCAAATCGTTCAAACAAGACGCTGGCAGTTGGCATTTGTTTCAAGATTTTTACTCCGTGATATCCACCGCCCGTACCCGTCGCACGAGCGCCAATAAGCAAAGCTCGCATATCGTTCCTAGCAGCAACGCTGCATTAACAGCCTGCTCGTGCTCTGAGGAGCCGCTGAACGCTCCAAAGCACAGCTTGCCAATCAGGCGAACATCAATCCAGGGGTCGATCAGTCGCCAATTGTCGTTATCTGTCGCGTCACTCAAGAATGAGCCCAACCGCCCGAACATTACGAAAATCGTCGCCCACGTAATTGCAATTGGCGCCATGCGTTGCAAGTATGCCGAGATTGTCATTAGCGGAATGCTCAACACGACGCAAAGCGCTAACCCATAAGCCAACACCGATGGCACGACATCCCAATGTTCTTTCCAATATTCAATTGATGACGTCAAGATCCCGAACTCGACGAAAAGCAAAAGCGCCGGTATGGTCGTCAATAAAGAGACTATCACGCTAATTGCCAACAATTTCCCTATGATATAATGACGGCGATCAATGCGCTTCGATAGGTAGAAGGGCATCGATTTCATATGGAAGTCGGAGCCCACGAGCAAGCTCCCAGAAAACGCCAGCAAGATCATCACTACTGCGCTTTGCTGCTGCATGAAGCGAATGTAGCCGAGTTCTCCTCCTGACTCGGTCTTGGGGTTGAAGCCGAACCATTGGAAAATGTCCTTTTGTGCTTCGAGAGGCAGCCGCGCTTGAGTCAGTACATATATGATGCTCCAATACAAAAGGAAGTGAAACACGCCTAAAGCGATAACCAACCAATAAGACTTGCGGCGAAACACCTGCAAGAGGCCAACTCGAACAATGGCCAGTATGGCGTACCATGGCGATTTTAACTTTCCTTGCCATCCATAATAATGTGCGTTGCTAATTCCCATTGTTCGGCTTCTGTCGTTGGGGCATGAACAACTATTGTTAGATGCGTCTAATGTAACAGACCTCGGAGCAGCTCGTAACCCACTGAACTGCACCCCATGAACACCGGCGTTTGAGTTAACGTTTCGTTTCCCTTTGTTTTCGGCCGTGGTCAGCGAACTGAAGAGTGGAAGCGGAAAACTCCGGGATAGGGCCTCGGCTGTTAGTCTAACGAGTTATGCGGTTTAAGGTGATGTATTCCGGTCGCCAATGCTCGATCAAGACTTTTGCCTCAAGGAATTCTATTGAAGCCGATTTCCCCTTTCTGGCATCTGGAGGCGCTTAGCCTGGTCGTTCCGCGTACTGGGTATCCCTCCTCCGGCGGATAGGACATGCGCGCGCAAACAGCACAGAAATGCATCTCCGAAACAGGCCTGGATGCCGAACCAGAACGTATACAAGTGTCCACAATCCTTGGTGTTCGGAGCGGCCCTTGTGCTCAATTTCGAGCATCAAATTGTGAGGATCCGGGTCCGTTGCCTAGAAGTCAATTGCTAACTTGCGGTAAATCGACTCAAGCGAGCGCGCCGCCGGCCTTTGAAGTCGTTTTATACGTAATTGCAGCCAGACCTTCCCGTTACGTTCCGAGTCGCGGAGGGGAAGCTGGGCTCTAAGGGAGGTCGCGACAGGCCGCTGACATGGAACAATCGCTGCTAACTACTTTAACGTTACAAAAGCGTTACCTAAGTGCCTTTGGGAAGAGCCCTGACAAGGCATGCCTATTTCAACGTAAAGCCGAGTACAATCTGGGCCTTGACCTGAGAGGATCAAACTGGTTGGTCTCTTCTAGCGCTACTAAGTAGACGGATGCATATGCAATTCAATTCGCTTGTTTTCGTTATCTTCTTCTTAGTTATCCTTGGAATTCATTACCTTCCGCTACCAACATTAGTGCGCCGCTGCAATCTTCTAGTAGCTAGTTACCTTTATTATGCCGCCTGGAATCCTCGTTATATTCCTCTTTTATTCTTTGTTACTTCTACAAATTGGTGGGCTGCCAAATGGATTAACCGACTCGAAGGAGTTTGGTCGAGGCGGACCGTGCTTTGGGGAAATATCGCACTCAACCTTGGCCTGCTCGGGGCATTCAAGTACGGCAACGAAGGAATAGCCCTCTGGTCAACAGTTGCAACACGTCTAGGCATCCCGGCGCCCCTGGTCTCACCAAGTATTCTCTTGCCGGTCGGCCTCTCGTTTTTTACGTTTCAAGCGCTGTCATATACGATCGACGTCTATCGTCGAACGCTTCGTCCTGCCAGTTCGGCGTTGGATTTCTCGATATTCGTGTCATTCTTTCCGGTGTTATTGGCTGGACCTTTGCTTCGTGCCGGTCCGTTCCTGCCGGCCTGTTGCCGACCTCGAAGGGCAACGCCCGAAGAGCTTGGTTGGGGAGCTGCTCTATTTACGCTGGGCCTCTTCATGAAAGTTGTTCTCGCCGATCAGTTCTTGTTTCCCGTCGTACGCAAAGTGTTCGATTCGCAGGTCTCGCCCACGGCGCTTGCGGGCTGGATGGGAACGATGGCATTTGCGGGCCAGGATTATTGCGATTTCGCCGGCTATTCGACGTGCGCGATGGGGCTGGCGGCATGTCTTGGGTTCACAGTACCCGAGAATTTTCGGGCCCCCTTGAGCTCGATCGGTTTTCGTGATCTATGGCAGCGGTGGCACATCACACTTGTCGCGTGGATGCGCGATTACGTCTTTTTGTCACTCGGCGGAGTTTACAAAGGCTACTCGCGCGCGGCCCTGAATGTGATGATAGTAATGATCCTGATCGGATTATGGCACGGTGCTGCATGGACATACTTGATCTTTGGCATGCTGCACGGCGTCTACCTTATTGGCGAGGTGCTGCTGCTGCGCACGCCGCTACGTCGAATGCGACTCTGGAGTAACGCCGCCGGTAGCTTTCTATTATGGACAGCAACCATGTTTTTGTGCTGCATTGCCTTTGTGTTCTACCGTACGCCGGATTTGCGTGATGCGGGACGGCTCCTCGTTGCCATGTTCGGTATGTCGTCGCAAGGGCACAGCACCGCGCTTGATGATTACGAAATCTTGGTAGTTTCGGTTGTGCTCGAATCGTTGATCGCTGTGCATGCACTACGGCGGCACTTAGGATTGAGTGAGGTTGTTGCAAAACTTCCGTGGTGGGCTATCGCCTCAGGGTTGGGCCTGATGCTTTACGCCATTACCCTAAGTTCGGGCGAGGCCACAACATATCTGTATTTCAACTATTAAAGGTCAAGACCTGAGATTCGTAAACCATTGCATTTGCCAATATCGAACCTAGTCTGCTACAATTCATAATACAGTGTTAACTTAGGAATGCTTAAGTGGTTTGACTTGATTCTTCGTCGAACGTTGTAATTCGGATCTTTTTATGCGTGCCGAGCGCGAGGAAGTCGTAGTAACCGGAATGGGGGCGGTGACGCCATTTGGTGTTGGCGTTGACCATCTATGGGAGGGAGTGCGAGAGGGACGCAGTGCAGTAAAATGGCTGCGAATCTTGCCGAACCTCGATCCTGAAGTGTATCCGGTGCGTTATGCCGGAGAGCTTTGTGCTTTCTCTGTCGATGAGCACTTGCGTCGGCATTGCGAGGTGCGTGAAGAACGGAGCGTTCAAATGGGGCTGGTTGCCGCGCGCGAAGCACTACATCAAGCACAGCTTTTGGATGACGAGGATAGGCTCCTCCCCTCCGGCAATCGCATTGAAACAATAATTGGTTCTGGACATGGCGCTTGCTTTGAGTCCGAGGTAGGCTACGGGACGTTTTTTCAAAAGGGCGCTCGCGCTCTTCGGCCTACCACTGTTCCAAAGGCGATGTTCAATTCGCTTTCGTCGAATCTATCTATCTATTTTGGCATGACAGGTGGGAATCTCGTGATTGCGTCGGCATGCGCGTCGGCTGCTTCTGCCATTGGACTGGGCACCCTTATGATTCGCCACGGTTACGCGGACGTAGTGCTGGCAGGTGGCGCGGACTCTTGCCTCACACCAGCAATGTTCGCGTGCTGGACGAAGTTAAGGGTCATGGCGCAGCATGATGTTCCACAGAAGGCTTCGCGACCATTCGATGCGCATCGCAATGGTATGGTGTTGGGCGAGGGGGGGGCGATGCTTGTACTGGAATCGCGAAAAAGTGCTGAACGGCGCGCGGTCGAACCGCTTGGAAAGATTTGTGGCGTTGGCACCTCCAGTGACGCTCACCATATAACGTCTCCGACCCTACTTGGTCAGCGCACCGCTATCGGGCGTTGCTTGGCCGATGCGGGAATCTCGCCGGCAGAGGTCGATTATCTGAACGCCCATGGCACAGGCACAAGAGCCAACGATGAAACTGAGGGACAGGCAATCGTGGAAGTGTTCGGTCCGAGAGGGCCAGGACTACCCGTTAGCTCGACAAAATCGATGATTGGTCATTCTTTAGGGGCGTCGGGTGCTATCGAGTTGGTTGTCTGTATGCACGCCGCCCGAAACGAATTCGTTCCGCCAACGCTCAACTGCGATGAGCCGGAGCCCGCGGTGGGCGTCGACTTTGTGCCGAATACCGGGCGACCGCATCGAGTAAAATTCGCCATGTCTAATTCCTTTGCATTTGGCGGCAACAACGTATCACTGCTTACCCAGAGACTGCTATGAGCAAAGTGTCGCGCGAGGAAATCGTTGCTAGGCTCAGCAATGCCTTTGCTCGCGCTTCCAACGGCCGGGCAAAGTCGACAGCGTTGGATGACGACACCCGAATCATGGAGGACATTGGGTTATCATCACTTGACTTGCTCGAGTTGCGTTTTGAGATCGAAGAACTCTGCGGCGCCCCGATCTCTAATGACGAGGCGGCACGACTGCGTACTGTGGGCGACGTAATTAAGTTGATTCAAAAAGCTCATTTTCGAGCGTGCAGTTAGACTGCGCGGTGGCTCATGAATACTTCGTCTCCCTCGTCTGCGGCCGGGCGGTCGGATCCAACGCCGTGGGCTCTTGTGTGGACCGGTGCACTTCTACTGTTCGCTACTTTGGTTTTGGGAACGGAATCCGCTTGGCGAAGGCTGGGCTATTGTCCCGGCGTCCTTGATTCGCTTCCTCTGTGGAAGTATTGGTATGAGCGCGGCGTTCGCGGCGGATCGCAGACGATCATGATAATCGGGACCTCGCGCATTCAGGCCGGTATCTCAACACGCGCAATGCGCGAAGAATTGCCGAATTTCACCATCGCACAACTAGCGGTTTATGCATCCGGCAGCCCGATCGCTGTTCTAGCCGCACTCGCCAACGATGACCGTTTCCAGGGTACCGTTCTCGTCGATACCATTGAGCCGTTTTTATTCCGCCGCTTCTGGAACGACCAAAGGGCCCAAGCCGAGTGCAATTCGGGACCGCTCGAATACAGCGAAGCATGGATGTCCGCGGAAGTTCGCGATCATCTGGCAATCCGCACCGCAGAAACCGGCATCAAAGCGGTGTTTAAGCACTTTGTGACGACCGGGGCTATTTTAGTGCCGCTGAAAATTCGGATGTGCGCCGATCGCTCGCTTGAGTTCGACTATGAGGGACTACCAGGCCTTGAAAAGTTCAAAAATGAAAAGTTGCAATTGGCCACCATGCAGTACGAGGAATCGATCCCTGCGACACTTGAAGAATTCGATGCCGCCATCGACGTGGTTGAGGGTTACGTCCGCGCAATTCGGACGCGCGGCGGCCACGTCGTATTTCTGAGGATGCCCAGCTCTGGCGGGCGGCGCGAACTTGAGGACAAGTATCATCCCAAGGACAAGTACTGGCATCGGCTTGTCGCGGCGACGACCGGCGTCTGCATTCACTCCGACGACCTGCCGGGACTTCGTGGCGTCGCATGCCCCGACGATTCGCATCTCGACTACAGAGATGCCATCACGCTTACGCATGCCCTGATTGAGGAGCTCCTTCGCAGAAACGTAATCCAGAAGGAACGGCTGATGCGTTAAAGCAAGTCGCGATTGGCAGCAAGGCAATGTTTTGCAGAATATGTTATCGACATTCCGCTAAGGCGGATCGCATTTGGCACACTTCTACAGGCGCAATCCCGGAAGCGAACATGTTCAGACATGTTGACTTGGTCATTAATAGTAAATGATCGCTAATTCTGCACACATTTAACGAACGCAAGTCGATTAGCTGACGCGTTAGATTGAAGCCTGTAGAACGGCATTGATGGATTGCAACCTTTCCAGTGAAGAACTTGATTTCTATTCTGGCAACACCGCTAGGCGGAGGTAATGTCGTGCGGGCAATCATGCGACGGTCAATGGTCGTTTCTTCGGCCGGCCTTACGCTCGTCGAGGTTCTTCTCGTCATTACGATCATCTCGCTTTTGGCAACGCTAAGCATCCCAGCGATTCAGTCTGCCCGTGAGGCCGCACGGCGGACCCAGTGCACGAGCAATATGCATCAGTTTGGACTCGCGTTTGCGGGAGTCGAATCGCAACAGTCCGCCTTTCCTTCGGCGTTGACTGCGCGAATCACGGGTCCTCTTACGGGAGACGCGACTTTGGAGGTCTATGCGTATATGGCCGATTTGCTGCCATTTTTGGATGCGCAACCGGTAGATGCTGCATATCGTCGCAAGGCGATCTTTTGTGCTGTAGAAAATGCGCCTGCGATTTCAACGATACTCAATTGCGCGCTTTGCCCATCCGCGCCTGATCGCGACCTGGTAACCACAGCAAGGTTTGTGCCATCTCAAGCAGTTAAGGAGGGAGTGCGAAACTATCCGTTGCTTTCAGGGGCCTTTGCCAAACTTGACCAAAAGTACTCGACAACATACGCAGCGGCTATAACGGATTATGCAATCCCCTTTAATGCGTCTAAAAATTTGGCGCAACGGCTTGGTTATAAGGTTGTTGATGGAGACTTCGTCGGACTCACGAGCATGTTTCCTCCGCCAATTAACAATTCGTTGGAAGCTGTTGCTAAAATGTCGCCGGTCCTTGCTGGCTCCGGGACGACCGAGCTTCAACGGCGGCTCAAGGCGAGCGACATCACGGATGGGCTAGCTCACACCTTTATGTTGACAGAGTCCGCCGGGCATCCGCAACGCTGGCAGAATGGCTCATGGACGGGGATAGGAGAACCGCTGGACGCCGCCTGGGCCAATCCGACTTCGGCCCTGGACATCGACAGTGTGAATGGCCCAAATGGCGTTTGCATAATGCAATGCGACAATTCTGGCGCGATTTACAGTTTTCACCCTACGGGTGTAAACTTTCTCTTCGCAGACGGCCATGTCGAGATGGTGTCGGCAGCAACAGATCCACGAGTAATCTTGGCTTGGCTATCGCCAAATCGGGCTGACGTGGCGCCATAGGGATGGGAAGACTTCTGGCCAATGGGTCGATATGCGATAGCTGCTTGGAAGCGATTCTGCACCTTAAGCCGTGATGAATGTCGTTGGCTGAGACGAGCACCCAGGCTTTTCGGGGCAGTTGGGGGAGTTGCGATCGCAGATGAGGGCGTTCCCGTCGTCATGTGTTCGACTGGGGGCCGACAGCGTTTCATAATAACAGATGTTGTGAGTCTCTTCTCGTGCATGTGGACGTTGGCGAACGGGCCAGCGTAATCCGGCACTACTAAGGATCTCGGCGTGTCGCTAATCACGCCCTTACGGCAGATTATTATCTTCTTCTGTACTTTATCTTCCCTTGTATGGCGTCGCAAATTACCAGCAGACTTAGATGAATGCATTGTCAGGTTACCTAAGGAACATAACGATAATGTAATGTATCGTCGCTCATTTGATATTGTCATATTGGGACCTGTATCCCATTTGGATTCATGACGTTACGTCAGTGTATCGATCGCAAAGAATGTACCATACACTGCAAGCGGTGTGCTTGCTATTCGATCCATATCTTGTTACAAATCTTCTGCCTGAAACCTTTGTGGTGCCACGCGTGGCAGAGTTAGCGTTTGAAGCAGCAGCCGACATTGGTTGATTTGCAAGCGACCTTTCTTAGTGATAGCGAATTATCCAGCCGTGCAAGCGGACATACGCTCGCTCGGAGTATAGAGTGCATAGTTCTGAATGCTTTCGACGGGGTCGTCGACGCCTGTCCCGAACACTCACCTAATGAACAGCAAGGGCGTCGAATCGCGTCTTCTAAACTTTGATGCCCCCTTCAATCCTATAGAACGTCAGGAATGGGAAACGAGGCCTCGTAGCAGCTGTCATGGACGGGCGCTCAGTGACTGGGGTGGACGATGGGTGAATCAGCCGGTGAGCTCAAAGGCAACTTACGAGGGGCGCGTAAGAGACGCTTGGTCGCAGGGATTCGTGAACGCATGTCATGCAAACGCCGCAGCTTAGCGGTCGGCGCGGGCGCTGGGCTGGTGGTCGCACTGCTTTGGGCTTCGTGGTATTTGTCCATTATGAGGGGGGCTTCGAGCGAGGCGCGGAACACAGGCGCGCTAACGTTAGAGACCCGAGTGCCTTTGCCGATTCGTCCGTTGGTCAGACCTTTATTCACGAGGGACTCGCCCGAGGCTACCTGCACCAATACGTTGCTCCAAGAGCCGCTCTTGGGGCCCCTCAACGTTTCCTACTGTTGCCACATGCTGCGACTGTGGGGTGTGCGAGACTTTCGCCATCCCCTTTTTAATTCTGGCGTTGAGGTGATACGTGCGCTCACCGATCACCGATTCTCTGAGAGAATCTTCGGTGAGCAAGTTTATTTGCAGACACGGAGTGGCCTTCGCTATCGTGAGATTGATACATACAGCCGGAGCACGCAAAATGGAGAGAACCATCGAGACATTTGTCTTGCTTCCTTCGCTGAACTAGGTCTCCCACTAACAACGCCGGTTACGATCCCAGATGGTTCACTCTCACTGCAGGATCTACTCCGAGATTCGATCGAAAACTTTGATATTAAACAAAGGGAATTGGCCTGGACAGCAATTGCCTACGTGTTGTACCTCGCGCCACACCAGGAATGGACCAATCGCTACGGGGAATCCTTCACCTTCGACGACTTGGCGAATGCGCTGATCCAAACACCTTTCCGTCAAGTGAGTTGCGGTGGTGCGCATTTATTATACGCGCAAACTATTCTCCGTCGCGTAGACTCCTTGACGATGTGTTTATCCGATTCGGTCCGGGAAGCGCTGATCCAGCACCTGAGAGAGGCCGTTATCGCGATAGTCGAATCGCAGCATGAAGAAGGGTACTGGACGTTGGAGTGGCACAATGCACTGAAACGGTCGTCCGACGCAAACGACGGCGCGTCGGGAAAAGAGCTGGAAGCTCGATTGGTCGCGACAGGGCACCTCCTAGAGTGGTTGGAGTTGCTGCCCGTGGAAGATCAGCCCTCTGCGGAAGTCTTCCGGCGGGCGGCCCGCTGGATCTGTGGGACGCTTGGACAAAATTTCCAGGAGGCCAAGAATCCAGATGGCTTTTGTCCTCGTGTACATGCCCTGTGCGCAGTGCGTGGATTGATTTGTGTAGAGTACGAATAGGTTTTTGAGCTGCCACTATGGCAGCCTGGGTTGTTTTGCCTCTTAACACGTAGGAGAAAAGGACAATGAAAGTACACACCCGCTTGCTTTTGGGATTCGGAGCAGTGGCAGTCCTGGCGTGCTCGCTGGTCTATCATGCTTCGGCCGCACTGCCAGGTACAGAGGTTCCTGGTTTCGTCGCCAGCACGCTACGTGGAGGAAAATGCTACACCGTCAGCGAGGCTCCGGTGCAGTGCAATTTTAATTCCACCGGATATTGTGATGCGCCCGTCAATTCAGAGCCTTGCACGGTTCAGACGGTTTTAGTCGCTGGAGGGGACGGGAACGATAACGTATCCACTCTCGAGTGCTGTGGGGTGTCGAGTTCAGGATGTGCTTCGGTAGACACTGTGAAGGTAAATAACTGCGGTAGCTAATAACAAGCCTACCGAGTGAAGCCGGGACAGACGAGCATGATGCTGGACTGAGCCATAACGCGTTGCATTCTCCGTTGTTGTAGGTGACTCGCACGTGCAGTGTGGTTTCATTAGCGCATGCTCGTTTGTTCCGAGTGATCGTTCGCCACGTTTCGGCAGGCGTCTCGAGCGACATCGCTGCGGTCAGGTGCCGGCGGCTTAGATATTTGTCGTAGCACATTTGGTGGCGATTGTTTTCGCAGTAGCCGACTGCCGCCGATACGCTACGCCTTGAATTTCAAAGCGAGGCGCGCAGCCACTTAATGGTCCCGATTGCGTACCGGGATCGACTGCCCTTGTGGCTGAAGGTAGTCATGACGGAGGTCGAGCTGTAGGGGGCGGCCCCGCCGAGGACCGGCTGTTCACATTCTCGACAGCGCCGTTCTCAACTGCTCGTAAATAAAAACCAATCTGTTGGCGCGCGAGTGACGTGACTTGCGCCTAATATCCCAAACGTGATTATGTCCATGCACAGGAATTTTGGGTTTATTGCCATACAGCGAGGATGGCTCGTAAAGCTGCTGCTTGTCGCAATTCTGCTGTGGCCTTGGTCTTCGGCCAGCGCAGCAACATTTGAAGGGCTAAAGCATTCGGCTTCGCCAGTAGAGTCTGGCTCATCCCTGGAGGCTGTCGATGAAGTTCTTCGCCAAGCCGTAATGTGTGGACCCAACAGTTTGTATATGTTATTGGCGTTGCACGATCTGCCCGTCGAGCATGCAGCGATCGAAAAGTACACTACGGCCGACCGGGAGGGGATTTCGCTTGACGAAATAAAGGACGCAACTAACGCTTTGGGATTGCGAACGCACGTAAGGTATTGCTCGCTCGAGGAGCTGCGTCGTACTTTTCGCTCGCCTATCCTTGTTCGTCTGCGCTACGGTATCCGACACCATTACGTGGTCATGATCGGCATGACCAGCGACACGGTAACTTTACTCGATGGGACGACCGGAGCTATGGAAAAGCATACGATTCCATGGCTGGAGGCAAGATGGTCCGGATATGTGTTAATGCCCGACGAGGGCCTTCCGATCTTGTGGCTCGGGTTGGGGATTTCTCTGTGCGCGTGGACACTGCTCGGAGTTTTCGGCCTGAAAAGGTTTATCCGTAAATCAGACTCTCGGGCTGCGCTCACCTAAGCAGGGCTATTCCTCGAGATCTGACTGACCTAGCACAAAGTCTAACCAGCACGCAATGGTGCGATCGATGCTTCGGCCTTTCGACCCCAAATCGGATAGGGATGGCTCGCGACGGTGTCGATCTCGGCTTGGATGTCCTGCCATCGCAGTAACTTGCGCAACGCTCAATGGTCGTACCCCTCGTCGGCCAGCAATGCTGCGGTTCTGTCCAAAGGGGAAATTTCAGTTGCATTCGCGATCACATGTAACTTACTTGTTGGCTCTACTGAGTTGTCCGAGGTAAAGTCGTTCGTAGCAGGAGCAAGAATGGCAGGATTAACAAGGGACTGGCGGGGACAATGGCCACCTACATTGTCTTCGATCCGAAGTTCATTCGGCCTGGTTGCCACCATAATGATTATGGTCATGGGCCCATTGCGTGGCCAGAATGCGCTCGCTCAGCTTCACGAGGTACAGGGAGTAGCAAGCCACAAAGGGCAAAATCGATTTCGTATGCCTGAGAACGACGCTATAAACTGCTTTTATCTCCAACTTCGCGTGCTGGGATACACGGAGAGCTACGAAAAGTTCCGCGAACAAATTGCCGATGATCCGAAGTCCCTAAGCCTTGCATCACTGGCAGATCTTGGCAGAAAGTTTGGCTTCCGGCTGATGGCGGCAAAAATGGATTTTGCCGAATTGGCCAGAGCCGATACGCCCGTAATCCTCTACTTTGAGGAAGGTGAGATTGGGCAGGGGCGGTTCCACCTCTTTCTTGGGATTTATGACAATGGGAGAAGTGTTTCCTTAATCAACGGAGCTTATGTCCTGCATCAGTATATGCCACGGGACGAATTTCGGCGCCATTGGACTGGGTACGCATTGACTGCCCGACCTTTTGCTTGGGGACTATGGCTCCGCCGCAGTCTCGCAGTTCTGATCGTTGTCGTCGTGGGGGCGTGCTCGCTTGTTGGGCTAAAAAGCTTGACGGGAGTTGGAGCCGCTACGCAGCAAGTTCCGCTGGGGTAGTAAGTGCACCAGGAAGTGACGCTCGAGTCATAAAAGGAGTGAAACGGAGGCACGCTTTCCGGCAGAAATCTTGCACTCTCCGTTGCCGACGAGGCAACATCAAATCCGGCCGAATTGATCATGGTTTCGGGGACCGTCCCTTTTGATTTGATCCATCGTGCATGTTAGAACTCACGTACGGTAAAGCCCGGAAAGGACTTTCAGCACAAAAGGACCGTCGACTCATGGCAACTCAGATCAACGAGATACTTCGTCAGCCGCCGTAGCCTTCTGGAAGAAGCCGAGCATTCCGGAGATCTGTGAGGCCTCGGAGGCAGTTCCCTAACACCAGGTTCTCATACAAACTGGTACACAGATCGGGGAACCCAAAATGCACTGAAAGGCAGAATTGCGAATATTGAATTTGGAGTTTCGTCATGCGGATCATTAGGGAGTTCAGCTCAGTTCGATTCGTACTGCTGGTAGGACTGCTTGGTATTGCCCTGGGAGCGGATAGCTCAAAGCAACTCGCAGCTAACGATACCGTTTTGCCGGAGCCAACCAGGCGTGGGCTTGAGCACATTGCGGAGTTGAAAACTTTCTCCGCGTCCTGGAGTCAGTATCAACGCCCGGGCGAGGTAACCCGGGCGAAACTAGGGTTGCCCCCGGTTGATCCCCAAGCTTTTTCCCATCTGACATCTTGCTATCTCGTGTGGCAAGACAGCAAGATGTATTGGCGGAATCATCGCGGCGAGGGCGAGTGGCAAGATGCCGGAGTCACCCACCGACAGGAAATCGCATTTGACGGTCGAACACTTGCGAGAGGGACTCCTAATAGACATTCGCCCAGCGTTGTATACGACCATGCGGACAAACTAGGTCCAAATGGGCACTATTTCCCCGTCATAGACTTTGAACGCTTGGGAATCCGGCTGCCGCACGGCCCCAAGGAATTCCTCTCAGCAAAACATCTAACCTCCCAAATCTTATTCCTTCTTGACCACGGGGGCGTTCTCCATTCCATCGAACCAAGCGAGATCGATGGGGACCCTGTGATCCGGATCGCTGTTTACGCCGAGAACCAGGATTGGCAAATCGCCCAAGACTTGGACTTGGTAGCGTTGGAGTCGATGCTTCGCCAAACTGGCAAAAAGAGCGATCAAGAAATCCGCGAATATATGGCGGGTATTAGGCGCGCAAATGAACTTATGCCCCGGGAATTGGATTATGCCTACTACTTAGACCCCGCTTTGGGTTGCGCCGTCCGGCGATTTCAGGAATTGACCAACGATGGGCGCCTTCGCGTACAATCGGACTGTACTAAGCACCAAAAGTTATCAGGGACTGAGGTTTGGCTGGCAAAAAATTGTGTGACTGCCTTTTACTGCTCGGATGGTCATTATCCCGGCCAGATTTTTGATGCGCCGCTCGTGACCCAGGTTATGGAAGTCTCTGAATTTAGCACAACACGAGTTCCCGAAGAGCTGTTCACTTTGCGGTATACAACCCCGGGGACAGACGTCATAGATGGGACTCTTCCCGGGAGTGAGTCTGGCGAACGGGTTAATTACCGAGTTCCTGCGAACCCAAATGACCTGGATCATGCGATTGAGGAAGCCCGAAAATCTTCTTTAGGGGGATCCAATCGGTGGAAGGGGCAAAAAGGCATCCGAATCGTTCTGATCGCCGGGAACGCGATTGCTTTAGTTGGGTTGCTCGTTTACCTCGTGATACGGCATCGACGAAATACATGAACCGACATGTGACATTAGACGCATTTCTGGCATCTAACTTGGCTCTCCTTGGGGCAATGTGCCTCCCGGACAACGGCCTGGCTGTGGAACAGCGATCTGCAACAATCACGCGTAAGGAGTTGGGTGAACGCCTCCACGAAGTGAATGCGCGGGTGCGCGCGTGGTATCTGGAGTATGAGTCGCCGCGGGAACGATCCACAGGGGAGCCATGTAGTTATGTGCATCGGGTAGTCGCTGCAAAGTTCCCCGATCGTTACTTTCACTGGGCCACCCACGGGTACCCGTTCCGCGATTGGCGTCGAGATCCCTTTCAGCAGAGGCTCGTTCTGTCGCCCGATAGATCTGTCATCGAGCGGCCGGGCCAGCGTCACTTCAAGTTCCTGCCCTTGAGATCCGATGATCCCTTGCCGGGGTCAATGCCCCATGAGATTCTTTTCGTTGCTCTGGGGTGGTGGCCATTCCCGACTCGGCCGCCTCCCGATTTAGGCGGCAACGGAGCCAGCGTGTTGCCGGCTATCGCGTCGTCTCCAAATTATGATGTTAACCCGTGGCAGGAACTACTCAACGATCGTTGGTGTCACATACTGGAGTTCCCAGGCCGCGATAAGTTGTGGCTGGACTGTGATCGTGGATGCGCCATTTTGGCGCGCGAGTTCTTTAATCGTGTCAAACAAAAACGTGTTCAACGAATCGAAACGTTCGAGCACCGCGAAATCCAGCCCGGAATCTGGGTACCTCAAGCCTTTCGGAACATGGTATTCGACCCCGATAAGTCGGAAGTACAAGGAAGCAACCTAGTGGCGTCCGTAGACACCGTCGTGAAGATCCTGGAAATACGGCTTAATGAGCAGGTTCATGACGACGTTTTTCATTTCGATCCGCTGCCTGGCAGCGTTCAAACCGTTGCCGACAATCTGATAGAGCAGGCCGTTCCAGGCGGTACAGAGTATCTGGATGAAGTAATCGATGGGATCAAACGTCAAATGAAGTATTCGGAAGATCCAGCGAGCCGCAAAGCTTCGATGGTCGAGGGTATAGTTGAATTCTGTATTATTGCTGTAGGAGCTATTATCTTTATCTGGTGCTCCGCTCGTAGGCGAATGGGGAGAGCCTCATGACGGCGCTTTCATATAGCCGGCGACAATCGGAACTCATTGCGCTTGATGACCAATTTAGGTGTTCATTTTCCATCGTCTACGCTCGGAACGCGGCGGGACTGATTCGAATCGTTGGTGCGGGCGGCCGGACTTGAACCGGCACTCCGTTGCCGAACCGAGATTTTAAGTCTCGTGCGTCTACCAGTTTCGCCACGCCCGCAAGCGACCAAGCTATAGCGAGTGCCGAGCCAATTGCCAACGAAAATCGGTCGGAATAACCAACTATGCGGTGGTGCCTTTGTGAACGGGACGCGAGCGCCGCACGTTAATGGCCGACGCATCGAGCGTCGTCTTGAGATGCGCCGCATAATAGGTCTCAATCATTTCGACGCTCGTGCGGCAGTTCTTGGCGATCTGGTAGATGTCGGCACCTTCCATCAGCCGTAGACAGATGTATGTGTGCCGCAAGCTGTAAGCCGTACGGCGGTTGCCGTCACGATCGAGTTTCAGCTTCAGCTCTGTCAGGATTGTATTGAACAGTTCGCGGTGGTTGCCGGGGAACAGTCGATCAGTGTGCTGGGGCTTATTTCTTGCACAGAGCCTGCGATAGGGCGCCACCGCACCAGGGGTGCTTTTGCAGTAACCGACCCCTCTCTTACCGCGCACCTCGATTTCCAGAATTACCTGGGCTGTGTCGCGATCTTGAACGATCTTGACGTCCCTGTGCTCAAGCCTAGCGGCTTCATCCGGCCGTAAGCCTGTGTTGGCCATGAACAGCACGTAGTCGTGTAATTGTTCGCATTCCCATCTCCAGCGGTTCTTGAGCGGATATTTCGCCCGCTGCCGCGTCGCCAGGTAAAGTTGTCGATATTCCTGGGGCGAAAACCAGGCACGATGAGTAATTTTGCCGGAGGTTCTGTAGGGAGACGAAAGATCGGGGACAAATTCGATCCAGCCATGTCTCTGAGCGGATTTCAAAACCTGACGTAGCGTCACAATCTCCTTGTGCAAAGTACTGCGGGAGGGACGCTTCGGCTCCTTCGTTTTCTTGTCCAAGCGGGACGTAGCACGATGCACGCGGTAATCCATTGCCGTAGCCGCCTTGATCTCGGCGACACGCATCGCGCCGAAGTAGGGGAGTAGGTGAACTCGCAAGTTCTTTTGGTGATCTGAAAGGCACGTCTCCGCGCGCTGGCCTTCGGTAATGACTTCGAACTCTTTGAGAAACTGTTCGGCCGCGAATGCAAAGGTCTTGCCGACCTTGAGCTCCCCCGCATGATGCTTGCCTTTCAGGCTAAAGAACCAATCCTCGGCGATTTCTTTGGCTCTGGAGAGGCTGTCGTCTTTGGTGCTGATACGCCAATTTCTGCCAGCAAGAAAGGTCGAGCACTGCCAGTGGCTGCTGTTAGGTCGCTTGTAGAGATGGAGCTTGCCTCCCAAGAGTGTGTGCTTTTCCATGGACCGCGATACTGTGTAAAGTGTGCAACGACTGCGCAAGGGGTATCACGGCTTCTGGTGGCAGTCAATTGATTTGTATCTCGTTGATTCGTCGTTAGGTTTAGTCGCTGTGGTTTTTAGCGTGGTGTGGTTTTAAGTCCCTTAAGCATGAACGCAAGTAATTGATCTCGGTGAAGAATTCTCTGTGCCAATACGGGATGTGTAAGAGAATGTGCAAGTCTACAGAGATCGACTGTAGAATTTGGCTCGTGGCGGCACTAGGTTTAGGTCCTGGTTGATGCAGCAATAAGTCATTGAATTTCTTTGGACAATTCCCACGGCGGCGGCCTATGTGCAAGAAACTGTGCAAATCCACAACAGCGTCTTGAAGAATCTGCATCATTCCGGAATTCCATTGTTATCGTACAAGGCAAATGCGCCGTGGCATTTGACCATTGCGATTCGGTGGGATAATGTCGCTCGCGAAATGAGAAGGCAGTCAAAAGCCAAAGTGCCAGCGGTTCATTTGCCGGCCGAACGGATCGCCCAGCGAATCATTATTGTTCGCGGGCATAAGGTGCTGCTCGATTTTGACCTAGCCGGGATATATGGCGTCGAAACTCGTACGCTGGTTCAAGCGGTTAAACGTAACGCCGCGAGATTCCCGCTAGACTTCATGTTTCAATTGACAGTACAAGAGCTTGCAAGTTGGAGATCACAATTTGTGATCTCCAATGTGGGCAG
>DASYDW010000054.1 GCA_036499395.1 Pirellulales bacterium | reverse complement strand
TAGAGATACTCCTGGAGGATCGGCGCGTCGGCTTCCAAAGGCAGTTGGCGCAGATCGGGATGCGCCGGCGCTTCGCCGAGCGGCATCAGCGTGCAGCCCATGTTGTGGCGAATCGCTTCATAGATCGCCTCACGGCTGCCGATTTCGATCAGCTTCGCGGGCGCGATTCCAAGGCGCTTGAGTGCGCTCTCGGTCGCCTCGCGGGTGCGCGAGCCGGGCTCGCGCAGCAGCAGCGTGTGTGCGGCGATGTCAGCGAGCCTGACCACTTTCTGCGCGGCCAGCGGATGTTTGCAATGCGCGACGACGACGAGCGGATCGTCGGCGATCGTACGGCGAGCAAAACGCGGGTCGTCGACCCGTTGCGACGACACGGCCAGATCGACGCGGAAGTCGAGCAACGCATCGAGGATCTGCTGCGAATTGCCGATCTCGACACAGATTTTGACGGCCGGATACTGCCGATGAAACGCCGCGATGGCCGGCAGAATGTAATAAGGCCCGGTCGCCCCGACCCGCAGATTGCCGGCGGCGAGTTCGCGTTCGTTGCGCAGCGTGAAGTCGATGTCGCTTTCGGTTTGCTGCATGCGGTCGATCAGCGGCATCAACGCGGCGCCGGCATCGGTCAGGTCGAAACGACTGCCGCGCCGATGGAACAGCTCGACGCCATACTGTTTTTCCAGTTGCTGAATGCGCGCCGTGATGGTCGGCTGACTGACTTCGAGACGCTTTGCGGCGGCGGTCACACTGCCCTGCCGGACGGTTTCATAAAAGGCGACCAGAAGCGGTGCGAGCATGGAAGGCTAAAGGCAAAGCTTCCAGTTTATTACCACGGCGTGGCAATTTCGTTACGCTTGGTGGGACTGTGGACCTGGCGGCGGGACTATCAGATGGGTGGTTTTAGCGATGCGCGTCGCACGCAAGCGTTTCTCTGATCCTTTGGCCCGATCCGACAGTACTTCGCGCTGCCCGCCCAGACATTGGACGAACGCGGCATGTCATCGTGCAGCACGCCAGGACCGCTTCACCACATGGCATGGTTGGACTGTCGCTGCTGTATTTCAGAAATGCTATTTAATAAGGATCGCTATGATTTGGTTGGGCGCGTAGGCTGCAGCCGTCAACTTGACGAGGCCCAACCGAGTTCTGGTAGCCTGCGCGAGAAACTCGAGGTTAATGACCATGCCCGACATCACGCTCTATTTCGCCCCCGCTAGCAGAGCCTTCACCCCGCGTTGGCTACTTGAAGAACTCGGACTACCGTACCGGGTGGAGACCCTCAGCCTACGCAAAGGCGCTCAAAAATCACCACGCTTCCTCCAGGTCAACCCGATGGGCAAGGTTCCCGCGCTAACGGACGGCCCGGTGACAGTTTCGGAAAATCCGGCCATCTGCATTTATCTGGCGGATCGCTACAGTCCGGGCAATCTGGCTCCGCTTCTGGATGCCCCCGAGCGAGGCAGCTACCTGCGCTGGATGATCTTTTCCACCGCGGTTTTCGAGCCTGCGATTTACTTGCAGGAACCGGACGATCCGTTGGCCGCGAGCGGTCGCGGGTGGGGAGACCGGTCCAGAATGCTCGAAGTCCTGGACCAGGCTCTTTCGACCGGCCCCTGGCTATTGGGTGATCACTTTTCCGCTGCCGATGTGATGCTTGGCTCGTTGCTGTCGGTTGCATTGTTCAATCGGCGTATTGCGAGGCCTGCGGAATCGCTCGTGCGGTATGCGCAGCGTTTGGCGCAGAGACCCGCTTATAGCCGTGCGGCGCAGGCAACCTGGCCGCCGGCGGAGTCGATTTAGCAGCAGCTCTTTTTTACTGGCTGTGTGGTTCGCGCGCGGGAGGAAATTGCTGCGCTTTCGCGCTATGGTCGGCGAGACACCGGCAACGCCTGATAGAAAGCGGGACCAACGATATGGTCGGTCCCCTGCTGTCAGGATTAGCGAGCCCGATGGCCGCGTAGCATCGCGGCCAGGATATAGCCGGCAATTCGCGGATTTTCCTTGATTCGCCTCGTGCTGTAGCCGTACCAGTCATGACCGTATGGCACATAGACGCGAACGCTAAATCCTTGCGCAAGCAAAGCATCACGCTGCGGCTCGCACACCCCCAACAACATCTGAAACTCGAATCGAGACCTGTCAATCCGCTCGCGTTGCAGCCAATGGGTCAACGTATCGATCAATTGCGCGTCGTGCGTTGCAATGCCCACGAACGATCCCGCCTCTATTGCGCCTGAAACGTGTCGAACGAAGTGCGGATTGATCGCTGCCCGATCCTTCGACGCACCATCGACGAGATGCTCGTTTGCCTCTGCATAAATTCCCTTGCAAATGCGCATGCGGCTCTTGCGTGCCTGCAGTGGAACGATGTCACCGCTCGTACGCATCAAATACGCTTGCAGTGCGATTCCGATTGGATATCCGTCGGCTTCCAGCTTCGCGAACGCGTCGAGAGTTTTCTGGGTGCAACTGATGTCCTCCATATCGATGCACGCGCTGATTCCGGACGATGCTGCCGCTCGCAGAATCATCGAAACTCGCGCCATGCATGCGCTTTCATCGAGATGCAGGCCCAGAGCGGTCAGTTTTATCGACAGTTCGGTGGGCTCGTTTCTCGCCCCGAACTCCTGGGCGAGATCCAGATATTCGCGAGCCATCGAATCTGCCTGATCCGACGACGATGCGGTCTCGCCCAGCACATCGACGGTTGTTCGGAAGCCCGCTGCGTGGAGCGCGCCGATGCGCGTGCGGGCATCGGCGAGTGTTTCGCCGGCAATATAACGGCGGGAGATTTTACGGATCAGCGAACGGGGAACCAGCGGGATGGCGCGAGCCGCCATCGTATTGAGAATACGCATGTTGTGGTCTCATCAAAACGCAGTCGCGCGAATCTGCTTGTGATGTATAGATTCGAGCGACATCGCCGGACATGTTATTCACAACATGTCCGGGACGAATGCCTGAGCGGACGCAATCACTGCGTCGACACAGGCTTTCAGTGCGTTTTCGAGGGAGGCCAGGCGGCTGCGTACATTGTTTGAGTGGAGGCTTTTGAGGTTCGCTATGGGGTGAATCAAAGCCTGATTTTTTTGTGTCCGTCAGGCGTTGGGGATCGTAGCATGAACGAATAGACGGTGGTGGTGAGGCGATGCGCGCTGCACCGGGGTTGTGATTGTTGATCTCGAAGTGGCCGAACGTGGTGCGATGCCGACCGGCTGAGCCCACCCCACTGCACTCCCCCAGATTCCTTCAAAGCGGCCCTCCAAACCGCGACCAACGATTGTTTCTCAGGAGGCCCGCACCACGGTTGCGCACCGGGTGGGATAATAGCGGCCACATCATCTCGAGCGCCACCCCAGGATTCCCCCATGGAAATTAAAGTCAATTTTCTCGACAAGCTACGTCTTGAAGCCAAATTCGATGACTTCACGGTAATAGCCGATCAGCCGATTCGTTATAAAGGCGACGGCTCGGCGCCGGGTCCCTTCGATTATTTTCTGGCTTCATCGGCATTGTGTGCAGCTTATTTTGTAAAGTTATACTGCGTAAATCGCAATATCCCTACAGAAAATATTCGCCTGTCGCAGAACAATATTATTGATCCGGAAAACCGCTATCAGCAGATTTTCAAGATTCAGGTTGAATTGCCGCCGGATATCTCGGAGGTCGACCGCCGGGGTATTTTGCGTTTTATCGACCGTTGTACGGTTAAAAAGGTCGTGCAAGCCGGACCCGAATTTATCATCGAAGAAGTAGAAAACCTGGATGCCGATGCTCAGTCGTTGCTGACGTTGAAGCCGGCTTCCGATGCAAGCACCTATATTACGGGCAAGGATTTGCCGTTGGAGCAAACCATCGCCAATATGTCGGCCATTCTGGCAGGCTTGGGCATGAAGATTGAAATTGCTTCGTGGCGCAATATCGTTCCAAATGTGTGGTCGTTGCATATCCGCGATGCACACTCGCCAATGTGTTTCACCAACGGCAAGGGCTCGACCAAAGAAAGCGCGCTGGCGTCGGCATTGGGCGAGTTTATCGAACGTCTGAATTGCAACCATTTTTATGGCGGCGCGTTCTGGGGCGAAGATATTGCCAATGCGGAATTTGTCCATTACCCGAACGAGCGCTGGTTTAAGCCCGGCCGCAAGGATGCGCTACCGGCTGAAATTCTGGATGCGTATTGCCTCGAAATTTATAATCCCGATGGCGAATTGCGTGGCTCGCATCTGTACGACACCAACTCCGGCAATGTGCAGCGCGGTATCTGTTCGCTGCCGTATGTGCGGCAGTCGGACGGCGAGGTGGTGTACTTTCCGTCCAACCTGGTCGAGAACCTGTACGTCAGCAATGGCATGAGTGCCGGTAATACGCTGGCCGAAGCGCAGGTGCAATGTCTGTCCGAAATTTTCGAACGTGCGGTAAAGCGTGAAATTCTGGAGGGCGAAATTGCATTGCCTGATGTGCCGCTGGAAGTGCTGGAGAAATACCCGAGCATTCTGGCCGGGATTCGCGGCTTGGAAGAGCAAGGCTTTCCTGTGCTGGTAAAGGATGCGTCGCTGGGTGGAATCTACCCGTTGATGTGCGTCACATTGATGAATCCGCGGACCGGCGGTGTTTTTGCGTCGTTCGGCGCTCACCCGAGCTTCGAAGTGGCGCTGGAGCGGAGTCTTACCGAATTGCTACAGGGGCGCAGTTTCGAAGGCCTGAACGATTTACCTCCGCCCACCTTCGTCAGTAACGCCGTGACTGAATCGAATAACTTTGTCGAGCACTTCATCGATTCCAGCGGTGTGGTGTCGTGGCGCTTTTTCAGCGCCAAAGCGAATTTCGAGTTTGTCGAGTGGGATTTTTCGGGCCAGGGCGAAAACTCCAACGCCGAGGAAGCGGCAACGTTGTTCGGCATTCTCGAAGACATGGGCAAAGAAGCGTACATGGCGGTGTATGACCAATTGGACGCCGTCGCCTGCCGGATTTTAGTGCCCGGTTACTCCGAAGTTTATCCGGTAGAGGATTTGATCTGGGATAACACGAACAAAGCCCTGTTGTTCCGCAGCGATATTTTGAATCTGCATCGCCTGGACGATGCAGCCCTCGCAGCACTGCTCGAGCGGCTCGAAAACAACGAGCTGGATGAGTACTCCGACATTGCCACTTTGATCGGCATCGAATTTGACGAGAATACGGACTGGGGTCAGCTCACCGTCATCGAATTGAAACTGCTGATTAATCTTGCCTTGCAGCAGCTCGAGGAAGCGCAGGAACTGACGGGAGCGTTCCTGCAATACAACGACAACTCGGTCGAGCGCGGATTGTTTTATCAGGCCGTGAACGTGGTGCTGGAGGTGCTGCTC
>DASYDW010000053.1 GCA_036499395.1 Pirellulales bacterium | reverse complement strand
TCGCGCGCTTCGTAAAAGCCGATCAGGTTGCGCACCCAGCCGAGCAGCGAAATATCGGCGATGCTGTAATCAGCCCCCATCACCCAGTCGCGGCCCGCGAGCCGGTTGTCGAGGACACCGAGCAGCCGCGCCGATTCGGTTGCGTAGCGGTCGCGCGGGCGCTTGTCCTCATAGGCCTTGCCGGCAAATTTGTTGAAGAAGCCGACCTGGCCGAACATCGGCCCGACTCCGCCCATCTGCCACATCACCCACTGGATCGTTTCATAGCGGGTGTTCGGATCGGCCGAGATAAATTGTCCCGTCTTGTCGGCAAGGTAGAGGAGGATCGCGCCCGATTCGAACAGTGCGAGCGGCGTGCCGCTCGGTCCGTCGGGATCGTAGATTGCTGGAATCTTGCCGTTGGGGTTGAGCGCGAGGAAAGCCGGATCGTGGTTTTCGTTCGCCATGATGTCGATCCGGTGCGGCTCATAGGCCAGGCCGGTTTCCTCAAGCATGATGCCGACCTTCACGCCATTGGGCGTCGGCAGAGAAAAGAGTTGCAGCCGATCGGGGTACTGCGCTGGCCAGCGCGTGAAAATTGGATGATCGAGTATCACTTTCTTTCTCCTGGATTTGTCGGCATTCAGATCGAGCCAGCCGGTGGTACGGCGGGATAATCCTTATCCGGGTCGAACACGTTATTGAAAAAGTTCGTCAGGGAGAACATCGCCACCATTGAGACGATCTCCATGATGTTTGCATCCGAGTAGCCGACGTCGCGCACCGCTTGCACGTCAGCGTCACTGACCTGGCCGCGGGCTTCGATGACTTTGCGCGCAAACTGGACGGCGGCATCGCGCTTCGGGTCGCTGGCATGCCCCTGCCGCGCGAGAATGATTTCCTCGGCCGGCATTTTGGCCATGTTGGCCGCATAGGTGTGAACCGCCAGGCAGTAATTGCAGCCGTTCACCTCGGAGACGATGAGACTGATGGCTTCTCGCGTTTTCATGTCGAGCGCCTTATTCAAGGAGCTCCGAAAGGTGGCCCACGCGTTGAACGCGATCGGGCTCTGCGCGAAGGTCGCCAGCATATTTGGGGTGAACCCGAGAATCTTGCTGAATGCATCGAGAGTCGGTTTCGAATCGGCTGGCACCTGGTCTGGTGTTAAAGCGGTAGTTCTTGGCATCGTATTCTCCTGAGTTACGGGTTTCACTATCAGCCGATTGAGGTGCGGCTCCGGCTAGTAAGTGAAAATTGGTTGGTCGAGCGTCAATTGCTCGTTTCTTTATGATTAGTGATTCGGTTTCTCATCGACCGGCACTTTGGCCACCGTCGACGTGCAGGATTTCGCCGGTGATGAACGGTGCAGAGTCGAGAAAGAGGATGGCGTCGGCAATATCGCTTGTTTCACCCAGGCGCCCGATAGGGTTAAAAGCTGCCAGTGCCTCGTGAATTTCAGGAGGGTGCATCGGTGTCTTGATGTTCCCTGGTGCGACCGCATTTACGCGAATGCCCTTCTTCGCATACTCGATTGCCAGCGACTTCGTGGCGGCGTTGATGCCGCCCTTCGTCAGCGCTGCCAAGACTGTGTAGACCCCGCTTATTGCAGCGTGGTCGATGCTGGCCGTAATGCTCACCACGTGGCCGCTTGCATGCTTTTCCATTTCGGCGATCGCAAGTTGCGTGATGTGATAGAAGCCCGCCATGTTTACATTCATCACGGCCGCGTAGTCTTCGGCGGTGTGTTCGGTAAAAGGCTTGCCGATGTAGATGCCCGCGTTGTTCACCAGCGTATCGATCCGGCCAAAGCGTGCGACGCCTTCGGAAATAACACGTTGAGCTGTTGCGGGATCGCCGATGTCGCCAGCGATGTTCAAGATGTTCTCGTCGTCCGACAGCTTGATCGAACGCGAGGTTGCGACGATGCGGTAATCGAGCTTGCGGAATGCTTGTACAACTTGAGCGCCGATGCCTTGCGACGCACCGGTGACGACAACAACCTTCTGTGGCTTGTTCATGCTTTACCCCTGAAAATATTGCTCCGCGAAACCTCCGAGGGTCCTCGGAGATTTCGATGCGACCGGATAGCGTTTAGATCGCGCCAGCCGGTGTAACGGCAGGGAAGTCCTTCTCGGGATCGAACACGTTATTGATAAAGTTCGTCAGGGAGTACATCGCCACCAGCGAGACGATCTCCATGACGTTCGCATCCGTGTACCCGGCATCGCGGACGGCTTTTACATCTGCGTCACTGACCTGCCCACGGCCCACCATGACTTTGTGCGCAAACTGGACAGCGGCATCGCGTTTTGGATCGCTGGCATGACCCTTGCGAGCGAGAATGATTTCATCGGCCGGCAACTTGGCCATGTGCTCTGCCGTAAAGCTGTGGACCGCCAGGCAGTAATTGCAGCCATTCACTTCGGAGACAGCGAGACCGATGCTGTCGCGTGTCTTCACGTCGAGTGCCTTGCTCAACGAGCCGAGCAGATTGGCCCAGGCGTTGAACGCGATCGGACTCTGCGCGAAGGTCGCCATCATATTTGGGGTGAACCCGATGTTCTTGGTGAACGCATCGAGGGTCGGTTTCGAATCGGCTGGTACCTGTTCAGGCTTTAAAGCAGTAGTTCTTGTCATCATAATCTCCAAAAGTAAGTCACTGGTTTCACTAATTGAGGAATGTCCGTTTGAGAATCATCCCGCTGGTTAAGAGCCTCTACTTTAGGTCGGTTCGATATCAATTTCGAGACTGTTGGGGATCAATAAAGTCACAGAAAGGATCAAAACAGCCAGGCGCTTCATCATTGTGAAAACGCTGCGCATTGCTCGCCTTAAGCTATCGACCTAATTCTGCTTGCGCTACCGGATTCGGTGTTGGTTCTTCAATTTTGGTCAAGGTATTGCGATCAGTGTGATAAAAGGGTTCGGTCTGTCCCGGAATGATCAAGAGCATTTCCTGAAAATACGACCAGGTACCATCATTAATCGAAACTGTATTGGTATAGCGCTCTGTCTTGAACGCATATTCAAGAAATGGATTCGACAAGATGCCATTGATTGTGGACCCGCGTACTGCCTCGACTTTAAAGGTCTTCGCGTCTGGCGCCGCATGCCCTGTCGCCATTACCGTCTGGCCTCGCGGTATCGATAGGGTTTGTATTACCGTACTTGTGGCCGGCTCCCAAAGCCAATAGCCGACTTGGTCGTGAAAGGTTTCAACCTTGTCAAATTCCACAACTCGAAGGTGATAACGTAATCCATAGAACAATTGAGGTCCGTTGGTTTGGGCATCAATCGGCTGCATCTCAATGCGCTCAAGGAATATTCGTTTTTCTGGCCCTTCAGCTTTAGGGCTAACATCCACGCCGCGTTCCCCGCTCCATATTCCTGCCATCGGTGTCAATGGCCCCAAGTTGGAAAGTGTCTCGGCGTTCGGCTCCGGTTCGGTATAAATATCCTTAGGATAGTTTTCCATAGATTTTTGAGGAATGTGAGTCAATGTAATTCTGACCGTGCGATTTCCGGTATTGAAAAATTATGTTCTTTTACGGATCTGGCAGGAGCTTTGGACTCGGCAGTTATCCCACCGCTTCGATTTTTATTTTACGACCGTTGAAATCAAAAATTTCACCGGCCCGTTTGCTTTTCATTGCTTTGAATATCGGTGCTTCCTTTGATATCCCCATGAAAGTAACTCCATCGCAAACGAATTGGGAAGTAGCGATTGCAATCACAAACCATTGGCTGTTGAAGCGCACAACCGCCCCTTCCTTGACTTCAGACTTCACTCCGAAATCGATCTTGTGCAATTTATCCAAAGCTTGGGCTTCGGTATGGAGCGGGCCCTCAAACGCAAGCGCTACTTCGGCATCTTCGAATTCCTGCGATGTCTGCCCGTGATCCGCAGATTCGCTGTAATCGCGCGCACTATTGCGCAGGTATTCTGCATAGGCTTGCTCGGAATGAGCCAATTTCTCTGCCTCAAGGCTCAACATGATGTTCTTTAATAAAAGTTTGCTACTCATAATCAAATCTCTTTATAGAAATCAAGGTGAAAGGCATCTTCCTTCCGACAACTGTGCAATACAAGTCAAAAGGACTATTTGAAGCAAGTTAAGGATTTTTGGTTTGATTGTTAATTTAGACTTCGATACTTAACGTGGATTGGGGCGTATTCTCCGAAAAATGGTCCAGTCAAAATATCCTCTCTTGGCTCTATCGAGGGCGATTGTTATTTCGTAAGATACAAGCCCGTTGAATCTGTCCTGAAAGAAGTATGTCTATGATGAATCCCCAGATGATATTGCGTCACGCCGACACCCAGGATGCCTTGCGTGCCTGTTATGCCGTGATGAAACAATTGCGCCCGCATTTACATTCCGAAGACGAATTCATCGAGCGTGTCACGCGCCAAGCAGCCGACGGCTATCGCTTGCTTGCTGCATGGGAGGGCGACCAAGCGATAGCGTTGGCGGGCTACCGCTTGCAGGAAAACCTGGTCTATGGAAAATTTCTTTACGTCGACGATCTGGTGACTGCCGAACAGGCGCGCGGCCGCGAATACGCCGCTCGTCTACTGGATGCGCTGACCACGGTTGCGGAAGAAGCCGGCTGTGTGCTTTTTGCCTTGGATACAGCCTTGTCGAATGCATTGGCGCAACGATTTTATTTTCGCCAAGGCTTGCTGACCGGCGCCATCCGTTTCAGCAAGCCAGTGACGCCCAAGGTGGCGTGATCAATACGGAGATTGCGTGCCGGTGACAGACCCGTCATCCACGTTTGAAGAGAAAATAAGACGCGATAAAATCGCGCTAGCGATATCGGTCGATGATTTCAAATAGACGACGGCACGATGCCGCGAGGTGCACCTCTGGCGCCGTGGCCACTCCGAGCAAAAGGCCGGGCAAGGCCCAGGATGGATTCGCGAACCACGCAGATAAAGGGGATGGCGCCATGCCGATAGCCCTCGCTTCGTGAACTATATCCATGTCAGGTACGCCCTCCGGCAGCCTGAGAAGTACCGCCAGGCTAGCGTTAACCCACTCGGCGTCGTACATCTGCAACTGAGCACATAGCGCGGCACGTTGAGAAGAATACAGACGCTTGAGCCGACGCACGCGCTGGAGGTAGTGTCCATCGCGCATAAATCGAGCGGTTGCGAGTTGAATTACAGGTGAGGGCGCGGGGACAAGTGTTGCTGTTACTTCCGAAAACGCGCTAATCAATTCGGTCGGCGCGACGATAAATCCAAGTCGCAGCGACGGGCTGATAGTCTTGCTGAAAGTGCCTATGTGGATAACCCGGTTGCCCTCGTCCAAAGACGCCAAGGCGGGCGCCGGCCTGCCTTCTAGTTGTAACTCGCTGAGGTAGTCATCTTCGATGATCCAGGCGCCGCTTGAGGCCGCCCATTCAAGTAGTTGAAGCCGGCGCCTCAGCGACAGCGTCGAGCCCAAGGGAGCTTGTTGACCAGGCGTCACGACGACCAGTGCAGCGTCCCCGGCGTGCTCAATTCCGTAGCTTACGTTGATGCCTTCGGCGTCCACCGGTATCGGAATGACGTTCAAACAAGCGAGCTCCAAGCCTCGTCGAGTAAAAGGGAAGCCGGGCTCTTCCATCCAGACCTTCTTGCCGTCCAAACCAAGAACTCGCAGTGCAAGGCCCAAGCCCGCGGTGTACCCCGAAGTAATAAACACTTGTTCAGGAGAGCAATGAAGGTTTCGGGATATGGAGAGATATCCCGCAATTTCTCGCCGTAGTTCGGACTCTCCTCTAGGATCGGGATAGATCAGTGACGATAAAGATCCAGTCTTCAATAGATTGGAAGAGCGTGCACGCGCGAAAAGCTTTTCCGGCAGGTCTTTTAACGCCGGGACACCAAGCTGAAAGATCGCCGGCCCGGCGGTCATTTCCTGATAGGTTCTCATAAAGCCTTCATGCCTAAGCGTTACAGACCGAGCCGCTGTAGCGCGGGGGCGTGGCGCCACTCGGGTGCCCTTCGCTCCGAATGATTCAATCATCTGGGCGTCGGACAATCGTTCATATGCCGCTTGAACCGTACCGCGCGCTACACCAAGCTGCGCTGCCAGAGCCTGCCATGAAGGCAATCGAGCTCCGGGCGCAAGCAGGCTTGACTCTATTGCTCTGGAAATACTCATACGAATTTGTTCTGACAGGGATAGTTTCGCTGTCCGGTCGAGTTGAATCTTCAGATCTGAATTCATATTCTTAGTACACACAAAAATGAAGAGTCTTGGTTCTACTTTTAGTAACGTCAATGGTACAGAATTTCGAAGTCAACTTGAGAAAAAAAGCCGATCATGATTATTCGCCCGATTCTGACTGCATTTTGCGCGAGCGGCGCAATTTTAACCAGCGCTGCCGCTTTAGCACATGGCCCCCGAGACATCGTGAAGCCGAATTTTGAACAAACGATTCCCAATCTGCCAGGAAAATCACTCGTCGCTGTAGAAGTCGAGTATCCGCCGGGCGCCGGCTCGATGCCTCACATGCATGCGAAGTCTGCCTTCATTTACGCGTACGTGGTATCGGGCGCGATCGAATCAAAAGTCAACGATGGTGACGTGCATGTGTACCGCGCCGGCGAGAGTTGGTCTGAACCACCCGGCGCTAGCCATCCCATAAGCCGAAATGCGAGCAAGACGCGGCCGGCCAAACTGTTGGCGGTATTCGTCGTCGATACCGATGATAAAGAACTGACCACGCCGCTCAAGTAAACATTCCCCTTGTAACTTGATCTATCCCTTTACCCATAGGAAGAACCATGACCACCGGAATCAAGAAGACCAATCCCGTCATCGAATGTATTCTGAGCCGCTCCGCCGCAAAGTATTACGACCCGGCAGCCAAGTTGAGCGACGAGCAAATCTATGAACTCGTGCAAATCGGCACTAGCGCGCCGACATCTTTTCACTTGCAGAACTGGCGCTTCATCGCCGTACGCACACCTGAAGCCAAGGCTCGGCTGAGTCCAATCGCCTGGAATCAACCTGCAGTAACCGATGCAGCCGTGACCTTTATAGTCTGCGGCCAGATGGTCGAAACCAGCGTCATACCAGATCGCTTGGCGCCGCTGGTGGCGGCGGGTGTCATGCCAGCTTCGATGGTGCCGGAATGGGAAATCCCGGCACGCAACTTGTATATGGCGTACCCGCAGCGCCGGCGCGACGAGGCCGTACGCACCGCCACCTTCGGCGCCGCAGCGATGATTTATGCCGCCCGTTCGCTGGGCCTGGGTTCCACGCCAATGATTGGTTTCGATGCTGATGGCGTACACCGCGAGTTTGGA
>DASYDW010000052.1 GCA_036499395.1 Pirellulales bacterium | reverse complement strand
GAATGGATGTAATCTGCGGATCGATCGGTTCGAGAGGCAAGCGCGACATCATGATCGAGTTTAGCCGCTGGGCTCTCGATTGGCGATGAATCGATGCCTCAAATTCGGCCAGGATTTGGCCCGATCTGCGAAGACTTTCCGAAAATAGCGGATAGCCAGTTTGAGGAAGACAACATAGACGTCAATGTCGTCGGTCGCAGACAGCGGTGTGGCAGGGCCAGAGCGTCTTGAAGTTACCGACATCTTTGTCGTTCGGCCCTGGCTCCTCGGAGGCAGAGCAGGAGCTTCGTCAGGCCATGCCAGATCGTAATCCACCCCGGCTCGCCGTCGCCTTTTCGCATCAGAAAACCTCCGAGTCCCGCGAGGTGACGAAAGAAATCGCGGACAGTGAGAATCGGCTTGTTGCGAAGCGCACGGAGCATTTTAAGCCATGCCAGAGGGACGATTTTCTCCGCAGGTAGATCCGGCTCCAAGCGAGCGACCGATTTCAGTTGTAACAAGCGCACGGCCAATACGCTGAATATTCCGGTCACCGCTTCCAGGCTGGTGGCCTGCGTATACAGCCGCGATTCCAGCTGACAGCCGGTCTTCAGGCACTTGTGAAATTCTTCAACGGCCCAGCGCGTTTCGTAGTACTCGAGAATTCGCCAGGCATCTTCGAACGTGTCGACTTCTTCGGAAGTATGAATCACCCATTGCACTGCCGTGCAGCCGCGCGGTGGGTTCACTTCGCGAGCCTCGACCACCCACTCCGAAATTTTCAGATCGCCGAATTTGCGCAGGTACGGCGTCTTTCGGCGTGAATGAATCAGGGTGACGGGCGTGGCACGAACTTCCAGCTTAGCGGTGCGTGCGACCGCCCGCGGAGTCTCCCGAATCAACAGTTCATAGGTCCCCAGAACCGGCTGAGCCGCCAACCAATTTTGGAGCTTCATCTCCCGGCCGTCTGGCCTGTGAATGGTTCTCCGCAAATTCGAAGCCCGGATGACCCAACCGCTTTTCTGCTCTCGACAGTGGCAGAAGACTTCCAGGTTATCGGCGCCTCGATCACCGACATGCAAATAGGTAACCCCCGGCGCCGGGGGGCCGATCAGATCAATGACGCGTCCCCAGACCTCCGATTCGCGTGGACGTTGCGTGCGGCGATAGGAGTTTTCTGTGACCTGCCTCGGTTTGCGGTAGAACAACTCTTGTCCTGCCAGGCCCACGACTTGGCGCGTATCCGCTTGTACCATGAGCGACGAATGCAGCATGAATCCCCGGCCTTTGCCGTTGCCGGTGGGGCCGAGATTCGTACTCTGTACGTGGCGACGCATCCCAAAGTTCGTTTCCGTCGTGTCGCTGATCAGGAGGCAGACGCCCTGCGCTGAGCCGCGCGTGCGTCGCCAGTGGGGCTCGGCCAGAGACTGGAAGGTGACCGATTCTTGGCCGAAAAGCCGATAGGCGGCTTTCAAATCGGACCAGCCTTCGATTTGCCGCGGCGTCGTGGCATCCGGCGACAACGCGAATTGGGCGGCGGCGATCACCGCCCGACGAGTTCGACGGACATCGCCCAATTCACACTCACCAAACTGCGCTTCTGCCCATTGCGCGACATCCAAAATCAAAGACGACATGGGACACATCCTTGCCAAACGGAACTCCTCGCGACCGTGTCCCTGCAGTCATCGTAGTGGCCGCCCCCACTCCCTGGCGGTGCAGCCTGACACTCAGCAAATCCAGGGCCAGAATTTTGCGGCGCGCCGCAACCCTCTGGCGGCCTTACACAAAGTCATCCGAGCCGGAAAAGTCGACCACCTGGAATTTTGTAAAAATGGGGGTAACTTCAAGGTCAGAGCGGGAATCCTCTCGGGCCTCGAGCGCGTTGCGACCGTCTGAGGCAGATTCGAGACGGCTCACAGGCAAATCCAGCGATGGCCCTGACCGAATGGCCCTCAAGCGGTCGCTTTGCTCATCGTCCAACTCGTCGGGGCCATCGCTGGGTTTCGGGCTCCGATGGATCGGCCACCACTGCGAGGCGTCTTCGGGTGCAACGTGAGATTTCTGTTCGCGCTCTGACCCCGCCACACCCGCCTTCTTAAACGCGGCTGCTACGAGGCCACGGCTCGCAGCCGGCCCATCTTGTAGGCTTCGGCGACGGCCAGAGGCACCTGGGCCTCGGCGAGTACGACTTTCGCCCGATTTTCGGCCGTGAGCGCCTTCATTTCCTGCTCCTGAGCGACGGCCCGGGCCCGGCGTTCTTCGGCATGGGCGCGGGCGACGCGCACGTCGGCCTCGGCCTGGTCGGCCTGCAGCCGGGCGCCGATGTTGTCTCCCACGTCGATGTCGGCAATATCGATCGACACGATTTCGAAAGCGGTCTGCGAATCGAGACTCTTATCAAGCACGGCTTTGGCGATCAGCATGGGATTGGCCAGCACCAACTTGTGGCTGTCACAGGAACCGATCGCCGCGACGATCCCTTCGCCGACGCGGGCGATAATCGTTTCTTCGGTCGCTCCGCCGATCAACTGCGAAAGGTTCGTGCGGACAGTGACGCGGGCCCGCGCCTTGAGCTGAATGCCGTTTTTGGCGACACCGTCGAGAGTCGTGCGCCCGCCGCGGCGCGGGTCGGGGCAGTCGATGACTTTCGGATCGACGCTGGTTTGCACGGCTTCGAGCACATTTCGCCCGGCGAGGTCGATGGCCGTCGCCGTTTCCCAATCGAGGTCGATCTTGGCGCGGTGGGCCACGATCAGGGCCTGGACAACACGGCGGACATTTCCCTGGGCCAGGTAATGCGCCTCATAGGCCTGCGTCGAAATGCCCGGCAATCCCGCCTGCACGGCCATGATCTTCGACTCGACGATCACCCGCGCGTTGACTTTGCGGAACGACATGGCGATCAACGACAGCATGCTGACCCGCGCGCGGGTCACGTACGCCTGCAACCAG
>DASYDW010000051.1 GCA_036499395.1 Pirellulales bacterium | reverse complement strand
TTATGACTAGGGCTGCACACGTCCTACAATGGCACGCACAAAGGGAAGCAAACTCGCGAGAGCAAGCAAATCCCAAAAAACGTGCCCCAGTTCGGATTGCAGGCTGCAACTCGCCTGCATGAAGCCGGAATCGCTAGTAATCGCAGGTCAGCATACTGCGGTGAATGTGTTCCTGAGCCTTGTACACACCGCCCGTCAAGCCACGAAAGTGGGGGGTATCCGAAGTCGCCGTGCTAACCGCAAGGGAGCAAGCGCCGAAGATAAACTCCGCGATTGGGACTAAGTCGTAACAAGGTAGCCGTAGGGGAACCTGCGGCTGGATCACCTCCTTTCTAAAGGATTCTATCTTCATGACGATCACGTCGTCGCGAAGATCATGAATTGTGGAGACAGTTCTTGTGTTTGGGCTTGAGATCAGTCGGACGTCGTAAGACGAGCCGACAACTACCAAATTGAATGAGTAAGACCCGTCGTAAGCGAGCCAGCTTACGACGGGTTTTTTTTGCGCGCTGACGGAAGTTTCTGCACGCCCCAGTTTATTTTCTTGGTCGCGCTGTCCGGCGGAACCACGCCGATTCCTGCGCTGCATCAGATTGGCCGCCGCCACTGTGCGCCGGTTTAACGAGGCCGGCGACTTTCGTCTCGGCGACCGGTCTGCGGGTGGCAATGGCAAGGGAATCGTCGATTGAGCTGTATCGGGCGAAAACTTTGAATGTCAAGAAAAATATGAATCTCGGGAAAAGCCGAAAAGTGCCACAAATGCGATAGTGAATCGATGAAAAGCTAAAGCACTAAGGTGGTGTTTACAATCGATACTCCTTGCGGGGGGCAAAAGGCCACCAATATGCCAAATGGAATAGTCTATTTTATTGGAATTTCTGTTGAACGATTCCGTTCGCCCGCTAACCTTGTATCTGAGTGCGATTTTCGGAGTGGTACGGATTGTTAGGGCCGTTCGGGGGCTGGGCTCAGAAATCGCCTGCGAGTGCGTGTGGCGTTTGTGCGCCATGCAGGTTGTTTCGCCGAGTTGCGTTCTAACAAGAGGAGCCGCTAATGATCCGGAAAATCAATTTGTTCACCCACCCTGCTGCGCTAGGCGTGGCAGTTGCCGTCGTGCTGGCGGCAGGCCCCGCGTGGGCGACAAGTGTTACCAGCACAATTCTGCTTGGCCCCAGCAATGGCGCCGGGAATCTTGGCACTTTCTCAAGCAGTGTCACAATTGCTACGGGGTCAGATCTGGCCCTGGGCAGCAATGCCATCTCCGGCAACTACAAACAGCACGTTGTCTTCTTCAACACCAACATCGGTTTCTCGGCGCAGAATCAGACCTCTAGTCTGACTCTCTCGCCCAGCCCGGTGACCGTCAACGCGACGGACGGCAGCGGTACGGCCAATCTGACGTACGATGATCTCACCCCGGGCACGCCGCAGATGCTGAACTCCTTCAGCACCAACCTCAGCGGTAGCACAAACACCGGGTTGACGATCAATGCCGGCGGAATTTCGATGAGCACCAGCGTCGGTACCTTGACGCTGACGCCCACCTTCTCGGGTTCGATCAAGAACATCTCGTTCACGTCGTCCGGCTCGGCTGACGCGAGTAATGGTGCAGCGATTGACGGCACGTACTCCGTGACCCTCAACGGTAGCGTCACCGGTTCGCTAAGCGTACTAGGCGTTCCACTGAACATCGGCACGCTGTACACCTTGCCGACGGACACCGTCGTGACGTTCGACGGTACGTTGCCGATTGCGGATCTAACGACAGCAGATACGGGCGTTCCGTTCGGCCCATTCGTCAACACGGCGCAGAAGGATAACATGTTGGCGACGTTTGCTTCGAATCTGGGTGGGCTGCAGATTCCGTTCTCGTTCGTGGCTCCGCTGAGCACCAACGAGAATTTCAGTGTCGGCGGCAGCTCGAGCGGTGTGACGTCGATCAACATCCAGAACACGACGCTGACGGCCAACATCGTGCTCAGCAATTTGCAATTCGACCAGACCGGTCAGGTTAACGGCGTCCTCGTTCCTGAGCCCAATTCGCTGGCCTTGGGCGGCATGGCGCTAGTCGGCCTTGCCGGCATGGTTTATCGTCGCAAGCGTTCTGCTTAGTACGGGTAATCTGGCAACGTCAAACGAGAGCCGATTCGTTCTGGCCCGGTCCGCATCATTGCGGACCGGGCCTCTTTTTCGCGCTTGTCGTGAACTTGTTCGCGCCGTCCGCTTGGCCACGAAGTAGGCGGATAGTACTGTCGATGATGGCTCGACCGCTGAGAATCCTTCCGTAAGTAAAACCATGGTTGCCCGTTCCTCTGCGAGAAGAACTAAGTCGCGACGCCGCGATCGCAACCATCAGGCATCCCGCAAACCTGCATTATGGAACTCTTTCCTGCCGGCCGTGGCGCTTGCCGCGATCGTGGCCGTGACTTATCTGCCGACCTTAAACGCGGGCTTTATTTGGGACGACGGTGAGAACGTTCTCACCAATGAGACGTTACGCACCTGGGACGGCTTGCGGCAGATGTGGTTTGTCCCGCAATCGATCCAGCAATATTACCCGCTCATGTACTCGACCTACTGGGTCGAGTTTCACCTATGGGGGATCAATCCGCTTGGTTATCACATCATTAATGTGATCCTGCACGCCACGGCCTCGATCCTCTTATGGCGGCTCTTGCTTCGACTGTGTGTTCCTGGCGGCTGGCTGGCCGCCGCGATCTTCGCCGTGCATCCGGTGTGTGTCGAATCCGTGGCCTGGGTCACCGAGCGAAAAAATGTGCTCAGCCTGTCGCTGGCACTTGGCTCACTGCTTTGCTACCTGCGCTTCGCTCCGTCTGAGACCGAAGAAAGTGTCGCTGGTCAGATGCCGGAGCCATCAGTCGGGCATTGGCGTTGGTACGTCGCCGCATTTATCCTGTATGCGATGGCCCTCTTCGCGAAGACCGTCGTCGTTTCGCTGCCGGCCGTGATCCTGGTGATCTATTGGTGGAAACGCGGTCGAATTGAGTCGCGCGAAATCATCCGGCTGCTCCCTTTTTTCGTGCTCGGCATTGCGCTCTGCCTGGTAACGATGTGGATGGAAACGCATCATGTCGGTGCCCAGGGCGAGGATTGGTCGCGCACTCCCGTCGAACGCTTATTGCTCGCCGGCCGGGCGCTGTGGTTCTATGCCGGCAAACTCGTCTGGCCACATCCGCTGATCTTCTTGTATCCGCGCTGGCAAATTGACGCGCACGTGTGGTGGCAATATTTGTTTCCCGTCACTGCCGTGGCGCTGCCCATTGCCTTGTGGTGCGCTCGCCATCGCATCGGTCGCGGACCGCTTGCTGCCGTGCTCGTCTTCGGTGGCGTGCTAACGCCGGCGTTGGGATTCTTCAACATTTTCTTCACACGCTATGCGGACGTGGCAGACCATTTTCAATATCATGCCGCCGTGGCGCTCATCGCGCTTGCTGCGGCGGGATGTGCCGTTGTCTCGCATACGATTCGTGCGGATATGCGCGGACTGATGAACGTTGTCGTGGCCGCGGTTCTCATCGCACTGGCCGTGCTTTCGTTTCGGCAGATCTGTATCTATCACGATCTTCCTACGCTGCTGACGGACATCATCGAGCGGAATCCGCAGAATTGGATGCCTTACGCCAATCTGGCGGATTATCGTGACGAGCAAGGGCACTACGACGAGGCGGCCGATTTGCTCGCGACCAGCATCCGAATTTGCGAGGAGGAGGGGGGCGATGGGACTCGCCTGTTCGAGATACGCCGCAAGCGCGGATTCGTTTTTCTCGAGGCAGGCAAGCCCGTTGAGGCCGAGCAGGCATTCGAGGTGGTGCTGGCCGTGCGCCCTGCCGATCCGCGCGCACTGTACGGGCAGGGGATGGCCCTCGCAACGCAGGGGCGTTGGTCCGATGCGCAGGCAAGATTCGCAAAGGCCGTCGATGTCGATGCGAACTACGCGGAAGGCTATTACGGCCTGGCCCTGGCACAGGCCCGGCGAGGACGCCCGGCCGAGGCGCTGACAAACTTCCAGGCGTCGTTGCGTCTCGACTCACAACGACCTGAAGTACACTGCGAGTTCGCGAATTTGCTCGGTACGAGCGGCAACCTGACGGCGGCGGCTGACGAATATCGCGCCGCTTTACGCCTGCAGCCCGAGCATCAAGACTCGCTGCGCAATCTTGGCATCGTGCTGTTGGAAATGGGACAGCCGGATGATGCTCTGGGATTTTTGCGTCGTGCCGTGCAACTTAATCCAGGAGATTCTGAAGCGCAAAGTGCTTTCGAGAAAGCGGAACAGAAGCGCCAGCATCGCTAACATCGACTGTCATCCGTGCGACGGAGCCTACAATCACGAACTTGCACCGTTATCGCACTCGACGCGCCTGTGCGGCCAGGACCTCTTCGGCGTCGCGCATGATTCGGTCAACGATCGAACGGCAGCTTTCGATCTGCGCAATGCCGCCGCACCCCTGGCCGGCGGGAAAGCATGACAATCGCGGGTCGCGATCGGCATCATCGGGATTTAGAAAGCCCATCAGGCCTGCTTGTTGCATCGTGGCCGCCTGCTGCGGGAAGAGTTGGATTTCTTGCGGGTTTTGTTCCCACTGTTCGATCGTCGGGTTCTTCAAAGCTCGCAACGTTTTGCCGGTCCAGCACCGCGAAACGACCGTATCGCTTTCGTTGGCCTGCAAAATCGCTTGCTTGTACGCAACGGAGCCGCGTGCTTCGGTGCAAGCGACGAATCTTGTGCCGATCCAAACTCCCTCGCACCCCAGCGCGAGCGCCGCGGCCAGCCCGCGGCCGTCATAGATACCGCCGGCCGCGATCACCGGCACCTTCAGGCGGTCAACCACCTGAGGCAGCAGCGCCATCGTGCCGACGGCACCGGTATGTCCGCCGGCCTCGGTCCCTTGCGCGATCACGGCATCACAGCCAGCTTCTTCCGCCATCATCGCGTGATGCACGGTACTGCAGACGTTGAACACGAGTATTTTCGCCTCATGACACATTCGGATGACCTTCGATGACATCCCCAATCCGGCGATAAAGCAACTGGCGCCGCCGTCGATGATCCGCCGCGCCTCGTCCTCGGGCTTGTCGGTGATCGGCGTCAGCAAGTCGAGTCCGAAGGGCTGTGAGGTGAGCTTGCGGACCCTGGCCATCTCGGCCGACATTTCGTCGAGCGACATATTGCCGGCCCCGAGCACGCCGTATCCGCCGGACGCGTTCATGGCTGCCACCAACTCGGCGTGCGAAACGCCCGCCATGCCAGCCAGCATGATCGGATGTTTGACGTTCAACATTTCTGTGAGGCGCGTGACAATCACCGGGAATCTCTGGAGTGGGATCTGCTGTTAGAAACGCTGCTCAGCGACTTCGACGATTATAGAAAGCGATTTGACCCTGAACGACTCGCGAGCCAAGGTGGTATGTTCGGGACAATTCCTCTGCGCGACGACGTCTTTTCAGCCTGGAAAATCGGGGCTTCGTTGACGCACGTCGGCCAAGCAGGAATATAACAGACAGGCATCCTCGCCCGATGTCAGGTTCGCCACCAATTACTCGCTGATGTCCGAAACACCGTTCCCCACCAAGCCCACTGTCGATCGCGAGCCCGTTGCCGCAGCGGGGCCGTTGCTGGACCGTTCATCGACCAACCTGTCAGGTGCGGGTTTACCTTCGCCGGTCGCTTTTTTTGTGGCGGCGTTCTTGCTCGGCGCGGCGGTGATTTCGGTTTATGCCGCCGGCCTTCGTGCCCCGTTCATTTTCGATGATATTCCGTGCATCGTGAACAACCCGTCGATCAGGCATGTTTTCCCGCTGTGGGAGGAACGGCCCGGTTCCGGCCCTCTGTGGCCGCCGCAAGATTTTACCACGGCCGGTCGACCGCTTGTAAACCTGTCGCTGGCACTGAATGTTGCCACCGGCGGCTTGAACCCGATCGGGTTTCACATTTTCAACCTTGTAGTTCACTGTCTATCGGCGCTGCTGCTGTGGGCGATCGTACGTCGTACACTGCGATTGGAATACTTCGACGGACGATTCTCGCTGTCTGCTGATTGGTTGGCGCTGTCCACGGCCTTGGTATGGGCCGTCCATCCCTTACACACGGAGGCCGTGGAATACGTATCGCAGCGCACTGAGTTGTTGATGACGCTGTTTTATCTCAGCACGATCTATGGCGCTTTGCGCTACTGGACAGCCACCGCGGGCGGTCATCGCTTCGGCTGGCTTTTGCTGACGACGGCTGTGTGCCTATGCGGAATGGCGTGCAAGGAGGTCATGGTCACGGTCCCCGTGGTCGTACTGCTATTCGAGCGCACATTCGTGACCCGCTCATTCGCGCAGGCACTGCGCCGTTCATGGCCACTGTACATCGGCCTGACAGTCGGTTGGGCGCTATTGGCGACGTTGAATATTCATGGGCCGCGCGCAGCATCGGCCGGTTTTCATCTTGGGGTTTCGCCGATCACCTGGTGGTGTACCGAGGCCAAGGTTCTGTTGCTGTATCTAAGGCTCGCCATCTGGCCTTGGCCGCTCGTGATTCATTACGACGTCCCCTATGTGGACACCGTTTGCGCCGCTTGGCCGTCGGTGATGGTGGCAGGTGCATTCGGAATTCTGACGCTTACGCTGGTTTGGAAAAACCGACCGGCCGGTTTCTTGCTGTCAACCGTTTGGCTTATCCTCTCACCAACATTGGTCGTCCCTGTAATCACCGAGGTCGCGGCCGAGCGAAGGATGTATCTGCCGCTGGCCGCGCTATGCACGCTGGCGATCGTGGGTGGCTTTTCGGTTCTTGGTCAAATTGCTCGTCGATTCACTACCGCCACGCGCGCCAATTCGCAGGCGCCTGCCGTAATTACCGCGATCGCGACGATGGGCGTTGTGATCGCTTTTGTCGTCGTCGGTGCTCGCCGTGTCATGACGTATCAAGACGCGCTTGCGCTCTGGCAGGATGCATTACCACATCAGCCCCACAATTACGTTGTGCACACGAATCTGGGAGTCGAGTTTATCAATGCAGGTCGCTTCGAGGAGGCAATCGACGAACTTCGCGAGGCCGCCCGTCTGGCTACCATAAATCAGCCGAAGATACATACCGAGCTGGCTACGGCGCTGGCCAAGTCCGGCCGCCACGCAGAAGCCGCGGAGGAATTCCGCGAAGTCATGCGATTGGATGCCAACTACTACGAACGAGAGCGCGTTCATCAGAGTCTGGCGATCTCGCTGATCAATGCCGGGCAACTCGAAGAGGGAATCGCCGAGTTCGAACGGATCGTGCTCGAATATCCTGAATGGGCCGATGCACAGAACAATCTGGGCCTTGCCCTGTTGAAGATAGGTGACGCCAGGCAGGCGGTGCCACACTTCCAGCAAACGGTGCGATTGCGGCCGGATTCGGCGCAGGCGCACTACAACCTGGGGTTGGCGCTCGCCAAGAATCATCTATCACGCGAAGCGATCAAGTCATTCGAGCAGGCGCTGCGTTTGCAGCCCCATTATCCGCAGGTCCATGCCGAATTGGGACAAGCGTTACTCGACGCGCATCAACCTAATGCCGCTCTCGATGAACTGCAGAGGGCGCTTGCGGTCGATCCGAAAAACGGAGCGCTACACGCACATATAGGTCGCGCCTTGGCCGGCGCTGGACGGTGGCGTGAAGCGGCTGTTGAGTACCAGCAGGCGCTCGAGCTGGGAGACAAAAGCCCCGGAATTCACCGGCTGTTTGGCGTTGCGCTTATGAACAGCTCGAGGTTGCAGTATGCGTTGGCCCAGTTCGAGCTGGCGCTGTCAGTCGAACCGAACGACGCCGAGTCGCTTTTTGACACGGCCAAAATTTATGCGCAATTGCACCAGGACGAACAGGCGATCGCCGCGGCCGAGCGCGCCCTGGAACGGAGCCGAAAGAATGGCCCAGAGTCACTCACGGAGGAAATCCATGCGTGGTTGGTCGAAATACGCGGTCGCCAAAAGAAATGAAGCGTTACGAAGTTCGCCGTCTATTTCTTCGCATCAGGGGCCAGGATGCTTTGCAGTCGGTTGAGCGCGCGCGTCAGCATGACGCGGATCGCACCGTCGCTTTTGCCGAGTTGCTCGGCAATCTGCTTTGAGGGAAGTCCATCGACGTAACGCAGGCGAAGCGCTTCGCGCTGATCCTCGGGAAGACTCGAGAGGGCCTCGGTTAGCTGTTGGTAACGCACATTGCGGGAAAAAACCTCGCTGGCTGTTGTCATGCTGGCGATCAGCATGTCAATCACAGCCGCGCGGCTGGCGTCGGGCGAGGCTTTGTCGATCGATACCTCGCGCCCTGCATCTCGCTTGGCGGCGCCGAAAAATCGCCGGTGCGCGTCGATGATGCGACGTTCCGCAAGTTGGCAAAGCCAGGCGAAGGGGTCACGATCCCCCAGCTCGATCGTGGGCAGCGAGCGAACCGCCTCGGCGGCAACCTCCTGAAACATGTCGTCAGGCTCGACCTTACGGCGCAGCCCTCCCCCTAACCGTCGCTCGATAAAGGCGAGCAAGGCCCCGCGTCGCAAATCGATGAATTGAGCCAATGCCTGCGCATCGGCCTGGCGGATGCGCCCCACGAGCGCATCGAATTCCTCAGGCATGACAGCACTCCCAACCCCCGCTAAGTTCCACGCCGAGATGTGCCGTTCCCGGCATCCTACTTCGTTTGGGGTGTAAGTAACAGCGCTTTTTCCCGTCGATCTGTTACGCGCGGCAATCAGAGCGCGTCGTTTGAGGCACTTGGCACTTTGATTCGCGCAGCAAGCGGGAATGTGTTACAACACTCTTAGTCGCTAACGGCGAGACCCTGCCGGGTTTCTAGGGGTCGACGGCCGCTGTTTTCGTCGACCCACCTGATCATTGCGTTCGTCTGGCGATTCGGGACCGGGTAACGGGCACGGAAGTTGTCTTATCCGAGAAAGAGCAGTTTTCGTCCCGACGGCCGAGAAATTCCAAGGAGCGCAAAGACGGTCGTGTCTCCGCAGCCCGAAGAGCTATTGGATTCGCATAATCCCACCCTGGCGTGGAACTTGCTTTCCGAGCGCGTCGAGGCATTGGTGACGGCCTGGGAAACGGCCAACGAGCCGCCGCGGCTGGCCGATTTCCTGCCGGCGAATCCACCAAATTTACGCCGACTGGCCCTGGTCGAGTTGATCAAGGTCGATCTCGAGTATCGCTGTCAGCGGCCCGAGCATTCCCGCAGGATTGAGCAGTATTTGGCCGATTTTCCCGAGCTGGCTGACCGAGGCGAGATTCCCTGCGATCTGATTTACGAGGAATACCACCTCCGTAAGCAGTCGGGCCAATCAGTCGCCGCGCAGGAATATTTTGAACGCTTTCCGCGCCAGGCGACCGAACTGGGACGTTTGCTCGGGCTTGAGTCACCGCACCTTAGTACGTCGATCGCCGGGGCCGCGCGGTTTGAAGAAATCGAGGTTGGCGACAGCATTGATGATTTCGACCTGCTTACGCGCCTAGGCCGCGGAGCGTTCGCAACGGTGTTTCTTGCTCGTCAGCAGTCGATGCAAAGGATCGTTGCGTTAAAGGTCTCGGCCGATCGCGGTAACGAGCCGCAAACCATGGCCCTGCTGGACCATCCGCACATCGTACGCGTCTTCGATCAGCGCCAATTGCGCGATCGAAAGCTGCGGCTCTTGTACATGCAGTACATCCCAGGCGGGACGCTGCAGACCGTGATCGACGCCATTCGCCGTTTGCCGCCAGGCATGCGTTCTGGAATTCGCTTGCTGGAGATCATCGACCAGGCGCTGGCTGAAAGGGCCGAGTCGCCGCCGACCGATTCACCGCTTCGGCATCGGCTGGCGTCCGCCACCTGGCCGCAGACGATTTGCTGGCTTGGGTCGCGATTGGCCGCGGCCTTGGCCTATGCGCACCAGCGTGGCGTGTTACATCGCGATATCAAGCCGGCCAATGTGTTGGTCGCTGCCGATGGCACCCCCAAGCTCGCCGACTTCAACATCAGTTATTCATCGAAGGTTGAGGGCGCTTCGGCCGCGGCGTATTTCGGCGGCAGTCTGGCGTACATGTCTCCGGAGCAGATCGAGGCGTGCAACCCCGCCAGCGGTCGCACGGCCGAAGATCTAGATAGTCGCAGCGATATCTATTCGTTGGGCGTAATGCTCTGGGAGCTATTAACGGGTAATCGGCCCTTCGAGGATACGCAGCCAGGCAGCGATTGGACGACGACGCTAGCCACGATGCTCAATACACGGCATCAGGGAGTAAGTGCTGCGATGGTTGCGCAACTGCCGCGCGACTGTCCGCCGGGTCTGAAGCAAATCCTGCTGAGCTGTCTCGCCGTTGAACCCGCGGGCCGGCCCTCCGCGGCACAACTTTCTCGACAATTGGAGTTAGCACTCGAGCCGCAGGTGATGCGGTTGCTACGTCCCCGCCCGGGGGCGTGGCGCAACTGGGTGCGGCGATATCCGCTGACGGCGATGTTCATGGCAGGATTGCTCCCGAATGTGATCTTTACGGCGCTGAATCTGGCGTACAACATCCCGGCGATTTTCGACAGGATGGGTAAGGACGTCATCGACGTTCTTAAGGACCCTGTTGTAACGACGGTCAACGGACTGGCGTTTGCCGTCGGCATTGGCATCCTGTTGCCGCTGACCTGGCCGGTAGCCGGTGCCGTGGCACGCATTTATCGCGATGATGCGCGCCCTACGGACCACGATTCCCGTTGGCGGCGCCGCACCCTGGTGTTAGCCGACTACACGGCCTGCATTAGCGCCTTGGAATGGTTCGTTACAGGCCTGATCTTTCCCACCTGGCTGAAACGCGAAATTCCGCCCGAGAAATTTGATACTGTGCTTGTCTACGCGCACTTCATGTTGTCCCAGACGCTGTGCGGAATGATGGCCGCTACGCTGGCATTTTTCCTGGTCAGTTTTCTGGCAGTACGCGCCTTTTATCCGACGCTATTTCAGGCCGAACATACCGACCTGGCAGCGCTGGGTCTGGTACGCAGCCTGCAAAAGCGCACCTGGTTCTACTTCGGCGTGGCGATGGTCGTACCGCCACTGTCGATCGTGGTAATGGCCATCCTGTCGGTGGCCGCCGAAGACATGCCGCAGGCCACTTTCGGCGTACTGGGCATGGTGGGCCTTATCAATTCGGCCCTGATTTTCGCCCTTTCGCGATCCGTGCAAGGCGCGCTCGTCTCGCTGGCGATCGCGGTCAGCCCGCCGGGTACGGTAACCCTGGGCGGGGGTGACAGTGTTTCGGACTCTATGTGGCGATAAGGGGCCGCGCGGCCCCTTATCGGCCAACTTTGTTCAATGCCAAATCGGCGCTGGCGCTCGGAGATGAAATCGATGCGCCCGGCTCTGCTCTTCGGCATGCAACGCGTCGACGATTTGCGTCGTGCAATCGTCGATTGCCAATCGCGACATGTTCAACACCAAGTCGTAGCTGGACGGATCGTTGGGATCGCGATGGAAATGTTCGGTCACGAATCGTGCTCGTTCGCGGTCGATACGCTCGACCTGTTTCAGCGCGTCGTGGCGATTGGTTTCTTCGGTGGTCCGCATGTGGGCCGTTACGCGATCTTCAAGTGGCGCAACCAACCGAACGCGGAGTGTGGATTCCGCCGGCAGTATATGCGCGGCCCCGCGGCCCACAACGATACACGAACCTTGCGCGGCCAGGGTTTCGAGCGTCTTGACCAGTTGCCGCACGTAAGCAATCTGGCTTACCGCGTGCATGTCCAAAAGCGACTCGATCGATTCCTGGAGCCAACTGACGTGCGTCTCGTCGACGGCGGCCAACTCGCTGGGGCGCGCGTGCATACAGGCTGCGACGGCGACAAGCAATTCATAGTCCCAGACTTTCCAACCCAGACTTTTGCCGACAGCGGTTGCCACGGCCGCGGCGTCGACCCCCGCCTCGCGAGAAATCGCGATGGTGAAGGCCGAGGCAGTCAACTGATGAGCCTCGCTGGATGCTTTGTCATCTAAGCGCGGATAGGAAAGCGCGCGCAGATAGTTCCAGGCGCCCTGCGGCGAGTCATTGTGAGTCCGATACGCCATGCCAAGTCCTCCTTCTGCGTAGGCGAGCGGCAAGCGATTGCAGAACGCAACCCGTTCTTGTCCGCGCCAACTGCGGCGAGCGACTCAAGCTGAACTCGGCAAAGCAACCGACCGGTTGCCGTCCTGATTCGCTTACCGCGCCATGTACAACTCAAGAGCACTGCGAACGATCGAACACTGTTCAGCTAAATGCACTCTATGCGCTACTTGGCCGGATGCCAATTGCAGAGTCACTGACACTTTTGTCATCCAGGCTCGAAGCTGACGTTTCTGTCAGCGTGCGTTTATCCGATGCATCACTGCTCGCATTTTGTGCTGTGCTGTTTACCGGCCGCAAAATGTCGTATCTCGCTCAAAAGTGCAACGATCGCGCGAGGCGTGCGAAGTGGTCCTGCGGATTGTACGGTGATCGCCTGCCGATTTCGTAAGCTACCCTTCCAGCAGGCGGATTGTGCTTCGACGAACGATAGTTGGTTCCTAAACCTTGCGACGGCTGCGGACGCTTTGGCGTCCAGCACATCGCAGTAGGAAGCCCGATGCCATCCGCCTTTCTGATTCTAGCGATCGGTCCCTGGCTGTATCTCGCCGCCGGCGTGTTGTTTCTGGGGGTGCTCGCCGCACTTGTTGCAGGACCACGGAAACAGGCTCGCCATAGGCCTTTTCATTCTCTACTGCAGAGCCGCGATCCCAGTGCGCCGCTGCCGGTTGGTGAAACACCGTCCTTGCTGACTCGCGACGAAGCCGTCGAAGCATTGCGCCGCGCGGAAGCCAAATACCGCGGCATTTTCGAGAACGCGATCGAGGGTATTTACCAGACCTCGCCCGATGGTCGTTATCTCAGCGCGAATCCGGCGCTGGCGCGGATCTACGATTACGATTCGCCTGCGCAATTGATGTCCTCGATCGGAGATATCGAACGACAGCTATACGTCGATCCACATCGACGCGACGATTTTGTTCGTGTTATGGACGAACAGGGGGCCGTCACGAATTTCGAATCGCAAATCTATCGCCGCAATGGCACTGTCATTTGGATTTCGGAAAGCGGACGCGCGGTGCGCGACGCGAACGGCAACATCGAATTCTATGAGGGAACCGTCGAAGACATTACCGAACGCAAACAAGCCGAGGCGCTGCTGTGTGAAAAGGAAGCGGCCGAGGCCGCCAGCCGCGCAAAGAGCGAATTCCTCGCGAACATGAGCCACGAGCTGCGGACGCCGCTCAACGGCGTCATCGGTATGCTTGACTTGCTCTTGGAAGCTGCCGAGTCGCCGCAACAGAAGCGCTACGGCACGATCGCCCGTACCTCGGCCGATCTCCTGCTGGCGGTGATCAACCAGATTCTTGATTTTTCGAAGATCGAAGCAGGCAAGCTGGAAATCGAGCACGTCGATTTCCGGCTGCGGCAAATCATGGAGGAAACGCTCGATATGCTGGCCGCTAAGGCAGCGCATAAGGGGCTGGAGTTAGCGCTCGACATGCCGCCGGACCTGGTCGGCCCGGCACGTGGCGATCCGCACCGTTTGCAGCAAGTCATCGTGAACCTGCTGAGCAATGCCATCAAGTTCACCGAACGCGGGCAAGTGAAAGTCCACGTCGCCATCGAGCGCGAAGATGATCGCCAAATGCTCGCCCGCGTCGCCGTCGAGGATACCGGTATCGGCGTCCCCAAAGAGCGGCTAGACCGGCTGTTTCAGGCTTTCTCGCAGGTTGATGCTTCGACCACGCGCCAATTCGGTGGGACCGGCCTGGGATTGGCCATTTCCAAGCAACTCATCGAGCTAATGGGCGGCGATATCGGCGTCACCAGCCGCGTGGGAAAAGGTAGCACGTTCTGGTTCCGGGTCCCGTTGGCCAAGGCCGCGACGCCAGAAGGCGGACGTCATTTGAGTCCCCAAGAATTGCGTCGGCTACGCGTATTGGTCGTGGACGATAACGCGACGAATCGAGAGATTCTGTTCCGCCAACTTTCGGCGTGGCAGATGCGCGTCCAAACGGCGTCTGATGGCCCCACGGCACTGTGCATTATGCAACGTGCCGCGTCGCAAGGCGAAGCGTTCGATCTGGGAATCATCGATTATCACATGCCCGGCATGGATGGTTGCGAACTAGCCGAGCGTATCGCCTGCGAGGAGGCGCTGCGCACGACGCCGCTGGTGATGTTGACCTCGCTCAGTGCTCCGGACGGGGGCGAATCCCCGTGGGCGACTTCGATCGTCGGCCGGCTCACCAAACCGGTACGCCAATCGCAATTACTCGAGACGATCCTGTCGGTCGCAGCTACTCGCGGTTGTTCAGAACATTTGGCTCATGTCGAAGAAGCGCCGCCCCGGTTGGCGCCTGACGACTTGGAAAGCGGGCCCCGTTCGCGCTGCCGGTTACTGTTGGCGGAGGACAACGAGGTGAATCGTGTTGTTGCGATCGAGATCCTCACGGTAGCAGGCTTTCATTGCGACGTTGCTCGCAATGGTCGCGAGGCCATCGAGCAGTTACTCCTCGCGCCCTACGACGCGGTGTTGATGGATTGCCAGATGCCCGAGTTGGACGGGCTGGCCGCTACCCGCGAGATTCGCCGGCTCGAGGCCGAGGGTGCGCTGCGTGTGCGCGGATATCGCTTACCAATTATTGCGCTAACGGCGAACGCTACCCGTGGCGATCGAGAACTATGCCTGGCCGCGGGGATGGACGACTATCTCACCAAGCCGCTCGACGCCGTGAAGCTGATCGAGATTCTCGACGCCATGGTCGAAACATTGGACGGTATCTACGCCAACGAGGGACCAGTAACTGAACCGTTTCGGATTGCCGCCGCCGAATCGGATCAATTCGAGGCAATCGCGGTTATGTCCGATTCTGTCGGCGAGGCCTTCACACGCGAAGAGCCTAGGAGTTCTGTTGCGGACCGGGATCCACCACTCGATTTGGCGTCGCTTTTGCGTCGCTGTCTGGGGAATCAGGAACTCGTGAACCGCATCATCGGTAATTTCGCGGATCAGTTGCCGCTATCGGCTCAGGAACTGGAAAGCGCGGTGCGTCAGAATCGATTGTCGGACGCCGCGGCGCAGGCCCATGCCCTTAAAGGAATGGCGGCCAACCTGTCCGCCGATCGCTTGCAAAAAGTCGTCGGAGACTTGGAAATGACGTGCGCTGCGGGGGATCGGCTACTCGCTGTCAGCGACATTGCCCGTGTCCGTCGCGAGACGCAGCGCTGTTTGGAGTTTCTGGCCAGCGGCGCTCTGGTCACGGTCGAAGCGACTTGAGCCAACCAGGGCGTTTTGGCCGTCAACGTCGGGGGGATTCGAGACGATGCGTCGACGGCACCGCCCAAAGCGCCTTTAAGAGGTTGAAAAGTCCGGAGACGACGCCGACCAAGAGTCGCTAGGCGGGATTGGGTGACAAGAAAGGAGATGTGAAACGAGCGGAGCAATCGGTCACGGCCGCGGGAGCCGCATTCAACCGATCGCCATTCTTCTACCTTTCCCTTGCGTCTAACGTCGTCTCCGGGATTGAGTCAGGGCCCGACTTCCGCGGCGATACCACGATCGTGATCCGCGGTCCGTCGATGGTTTGTGATCAAATCTGCCACCGGGCGCTGGCGATCGGCTCCGTTTCGCGACTCGGAACCTGCCTCGGGCCGTAGCTGACCTCGCTGTCGATTGGGCCCCCACCGAGGCGGCGGTCCGCCGGCGACCGAGCTTGCTTGCCGTGCGATGCGTCGCGCGGGTTGCCTGTCTCGATGGTGCCGTGGCCGGCGCGATCATGCGGCCTCCTCGCGCGATTCGGGAATTGTGCCGTCGTTCACCGCCACGATCGAAAGCTTATGGCGATCGGCAAAGCGAATCACGTCTGGCTCGTCGATGATGATCGTCCGGCCCGCTTCCACCGCCAGGCAAGAAGCACCGGCCTCGATCATCGTCTGTAAAGTTCCGACGCCGATCGTGGGAACGTCAAAGCGCATATCCTGCTTGGGCTTGGCAACCTTTATCACGGTAAAACCGGGAGCGCAGAGCTTCCCGGCGCGACGAATGCATTCGTCGGTTCCCTCGATCGCTTCAACGGCCAGCGTCGCGCGTCCCTTCACGGTGACGCTCTGCCCGATATCGAGCCGCCCCATTTCTTTGGCCATCGTCCAACCGAATTCGATGTCTTTGGCCTCTAAGCGCGAGGGGCCGCGCTTCGTGAGTTGTCCCAAGTTCACGAGTAGCTCCGGTAAAAAGTCGGTCGCCGGCGCGAAAGTGATTCCGTCGCGGGCGAATTCTTCGATGACCGTGGTTAGCAAAGTGTCGTCGCGACGATCTTTTTTGGTTGTCGCAAAGTGGGGATAGAACGCCCGGACGGCGCGCCAATCCGGCAGGTGCTTGAACCACACCCAGGGCTGGAACAGCAGGAACTTGTGAATCTTGCCGGCCATTGTCACGTGAGTGACGCCGCGCACGCGAAAGAAGCGAACGGCTTGCCCGATCTTGGCCAGCCCGACCCAGCCAAATTCGTGACTCAATTTCGCGAGCGCCGGATCGGCATGTCCCTTCACGCCCAGACAGCAAACTTCATAGCCTTGTTCGACCAGCGCCTCGGCAATGACGACAGGATATCGACCCCATCCGGCCAGGATGCCAACTTTGCGCGTGCCTTGAGGTAAGAGTGAGGCCGTCATGTGATTCCGCGTTCGTGTGATCTTGGTAGTTGTCGTTCGGCGCTTAGTGTTATCGTTATGCCGCCTTCTTGCCCGGCTCTTTGCCACCTTGTATCGCGTCAACAGCGGCTTGCAAGGCTTTGATTTGGCGACGCAACTCGGGCAGTTTGGCGATTGTGCCTTGAATCAATTTCTGATCACGCTCGGGTGTTGCCGGGGCGCCGAGCATCTTGGCCCCCTCGGGCACGTCGGCCGTGATTCCGGCCATGGCGCCCAAGATGGCGCCGCGACCGATATGCACGTGGTCACGCACGCCGACCTGTCCGGCCATCACAACGTAATCACCCGTGGTCGTGCTGCCGGCGATTCCGACTTGCGAGCAAAGCAGGTTATGTTTGCCGATACGGCAGTTGTGAGCCACCTGCACCAGGTTATCGATCTTGGTTCCCTCGCCGATCACGGTCGGACCGTAGGTGCCGCGGTCGATTGTCGATCCTGCGCCGACTTCGACGTCGGGGCCCAATTCGACCCAACCGAATTGACTTGCCAACTGATGCCGCCCTGCGACGAGCTTGTATCCAAACCCATGGGCGCCGATCACGACCCCGGAGTGAATGATCGAGCGTGCGCCGACGATTGTGTCGTCGTACAGCACGACGTTCGGGTAAATCGTCACCGCCGCGCCGATCTTGCAGCCGGCCATGATGTGGACGCCAGGATAGATGGTCGTGTCGTCACCGATCTCGACGTCCTCGCCGATCGTCGCGCCGCTGTGAATGGCAACGTTCTTACCGATGCGAGCTCGCTCGCTAATATAGGCTGTCGCGCTGATGCCACGCGCGGCCGTAGCCCGCGTCGGGCGAAATAGTACGATGAGCCGGGCAAAGGCGGAATGAATGTCGTCGACTTCGATCGTTGGCAGTTTGGTACACGCGACGCCGCGCGGGACGATCGCCGCGGCGGCTTGCACGGTGCCCAGCCTTGCCGCGCGTTCAGCCGTGTCGACGAGAGTGATATCTCCGGCTTGTGCGTCGGCCAGCACTGCGATGCCCGAGACCGGGATCGCGGCGTCACCGACGATCGTGCCGTCCACAAGCCGAGCGATGTCCGCCAAGGTGTAAGCCATGCGTCGGAGTCCTTTCACGCAATAGCGCAGGGCTGGTTGGTCCCTGCTAGCACCATCATGGTGCCTGATTGTGGGGCGCGGGGGGGAATGCTAACTCTTTCGCGCAAACCGAGCAAGAGCGGTGAAATGGCCGATTTCGGCAGTACGTTTCACGGGGTTATTGTGAGGAACCGAAAGGCTTGATTTCCCTCTATTGCCCATTGCCTGCACCGCTAGAATGCCACGGCATCCTTATCGTTTTTCTGGTGTACGGAAGGTCTCTGGAACCGCATGGCTGAACGCATCGTCTATTTCAACGGTTCCTACGTCCCCGAGTCACAGGCCCGCGTTTCGATCTATGACTCGGCCTTGGCGATGGGCGACATGGCGTTCGAGGTCACACGGACGGTTCATGGCCGCCCGTTTCGGCTGGACGATCATCTGGCCCGATTGTTCCACACGCTCGATGCGCTTCGCGTCGACCCTGGTTTGTCGAAGGTCGAGTTGCGGACGATCACCGAAGAAACCTTGGCGCGAAACGTGCCGCTCGAATCGGCCGAGGTTGATTGGAATATCATCCACAATCTGTCGCGCGGACCGGTGACAGCGAACCTCTCGGCCTTTGCCCCGCACGAAATACGTCCGACCGTCATCGTCAGTTGTTTTCCGCTGGTCGAAAAGCTTGGTTCGCTTGCCTATGCGTATGACGAGGGCATCGACGCAGTGGTACCTTCGCAACGCTCAATTCCGGGCGATTTGCTGGATGACTCCCTGAAGACCCGCAGCCGACTCCATTACCAAATTGCCAACCTGCAGGCCGAAGAAATGCGGCGTGGCGCTTGGGCCGTGCTGACCGACCCAGCAGGCAACCTCACCGAAGGCACCAGCGGCAACGTATTCATCGTGCGCCACGATACGCTGATTACACCGCGAGCTGAGAACCTGCTGCCGGGCATAACGCGTCAAATGGTCTTTGAGCTGGCGGTCAAAGCGAAAATCCGCGTTCTGGAAACTGATATAACGCCGTTGCAGGCGGCCGATTCGGACGAGATGTTCATGACGTCGACCAGCATCGGCATCTTGCACGTTCGCAACTTTCAACAGAAGTTGATTGGCGCCGGCGGAATTGGGCCGGTTACAGCCCGGTTGCGTGCCGCTTTGGAGGACGCAGTGGGGTTGGACTTTGCAGCGCAAGCCGCACGTTACGCGGAATTGCGTGCCATCCGCCGCCACGCGTGATCAAGGTCGCGGATTCTGTGTGGCCAAGCCCAGCAGGGCTAATCGCCATTTCCCTTCGACCTCCCAATGTTGGCGGGCGAGTGTCGAATACCGTTGGGAGGGGAGGCCTCGAACCGCTCTGATCTGGCACGGTATGGGCCGAAGACTACAATAACCCGGTTCTGAGAGGCGAAACCTTGGTCCATCCAGCGCCGCCGGCGCCCGAGGAGCACAAAAGCACGTGGCAAAACCCCAACTGACCCGAGATGCCAACGCGCCGAGCGGGACTTTCACGCCCGAGGGGGTGCCGCTGCGCGATCCGTTCGTGGCGGCGGGCCTGGCCTGGCTGATTCCCGGCGCGGGGCATTGGTATCAGGGACGCCGCTCGAAATCGGTGCTGTTCTTTGTTTGCATCCTTGGGACGTTCCTTTACGGGCTGTATTTGGGAGAGGGACGCGTCGTGTACGCGTCGATGCGGCCTGAAGATCGGCGCTTCCCGTACTTTTGCCAGGTAGCCACCGGGGCCGTTGCGCTGCCAGCACTCGTGCAGGCCTATCGGGTCAATCACGGCAACAACCCAATTCCGTTCCCCGGCTGGGACGATTTCATGGTCCCGCCGAGCCTGGTAAAGAATCGTGACGACCTGCCGAACGAACTTGATTTGCTGCACAAACGATTGAATCGCTTTTTCGAACTCGGCACTGTTTACACAATGGTGGCCGGATTACTCAATGTGCTCGTGATCTATGATGCTTGGGCAGGCCCGGCCGAACCCGACATGCCGGCCAAGAAAGAAGAAGAGGAGGAGGCGAAACCGGTAGCGACCGGCCCTCCGCCAGGCTCGTAAGTGGAAGCTCGCGCTTCGAATTGGTGTGCGACAGGAATCGGTCCAGACGACAAAGTAAAACATGACTACCGACACTTTCTCGCTAATGGCCGTTGGCAATGACCTGTGGTACGCTTTGCCGCTGGTGATTGTCATCAGCCTGGTTTACGCGGCCACGCGTCACGAGCAAAACGACAACATCATGGTCGCGGCTGGCCGCATTGGCACCTGGATCTGCGGATTCATGTTCGCCATTTTCGTCGTGTTGGCGCTGATGTCGTGGCACGTCTCTTCGTGACCGCTTCGTTCTTCGCGTGCCTGGCAGGGCATTTTGCGGATGCCGTTACCAGGCCCGGATAAAGCCTCGTTGACTCTTCATTTGGCGGCTATTAGTCTCTAACGCGTGGCCACCTCTCACTTTCCCCGCTTCATATTCGCTGTTCTGGTTTGCTGCGCGCTCATGAGCGCCACGTGTCTGGCCCTGCGCGCGGATGACGAGAAGCCCTCGACCAACTCGGATTCCAAACGCCCTGCCCCGCGCAAACTGGTGGCACCAAACACCTGGCCTGCTGGCCATCCGCTGCCGACTGTGGCGTCGAATTGTGCCGCCTGTCATTTGACCGCCGGCCGTGAGTTGACCGACGCCGTGGTGCATTTCGTGCGCAGCGTTCACGACCTGAACGATCTCACCTGCTACGACTGTCACGGCGGCAACCGTGAAGAGGACGGGCGGGCCCACGAAGAGGCGTTCGGCTTCATCGGCACGAAGCTGAGTGCGCATCTCAAGGTGTGCAGTGAGTGTCACGACGACGAGGCCGAGCAATTGGCCGCCGGTCCGCACCATTGGGACTTTTCGAAGCGGATCAATACGAAGTACCCGACCTGCGTGGACTGCCACGGCAATCACGACATTGGCAATCCGCCGGCGGATTTCAAACTGACGGATATGTGCCTGGATTGCCATCACAAGCTGCAGAAGGATTACCCGAACATCGCCTCGGTCGTGGCCGGTGGCGACCAGTTGGCAGCGGTACTTCGCGACGTTCGCAAAAAGACAATTAGCGAACCGGATCCTGTGCCAGAACCATTTCGCAAAGAGCTGGCCAGCCTGCGGACCGAGACGATGCAACTAGTCCACTCTTCGAAGGAAATCACGGCCGATCAGGCAAAACAGTTGAACGACCGGAACGAGAAAATTCGCCAAGGACTACAGGAGTGGTTAAAATCGGCGAAGTGAATCAACGGCTTGGCGGTCTATGATTCTCTGGCGTCATCACAATCGCACATCTTTTCGATTTTCGAGAAATCGCGAGGCCCACGATGCTCGACCGCAAGCATTTCCCGAACCGTCGTCACTTCTTGCAATCCGCCGGCGGCGCCGCCTTGGCTGCTAGTACCGCTGGTCGACTACTTACTCCTTGCGTGGTGCGAGCTGCGGAAAAGGCCGCTGCCGGCCCGGCAGACGTGGGCATCGCCCGCGGTTCGAACATGGAAGAGGCGGTGAAGAATGCCGTCGAGCTCGCAGGCGGATTGGGATTCATCAAGCCCGACCAGACCGTGCTGATAAAGCCGAACGTCACGGGCGCGGTGCCGAATCCGACGACGACCAGTCCGGAAGTTCTGTATGCCGTGATTAAGTTGGTCGCTGCCCAGGGCCCTAAGCGGATCATCGTGGCCGACCGTAGCTTTTCGCCATTGTTCAATACGACCACGCCGAAAACGATCGACGTGATGAAAAGCGTCGGCCAACTCGACGCCGTGAACGAAGCGATTACCGACGTGAAAGCACCTGTCGTGGCCGTGGGGCTTGAGGACGCAGCGTCGGAATTCGAGAAGCTTGGTCTACCGGCCAACACCGAACATTGGCGCAAGATCAATCACCCGCTGGCCACGAACTGGCCCAACGGATTCGAACTGGCCGAGTTGTTGTTCGCGGTCGATCATGTCATCAATGTCCCGGTGATCAAGACACACTTCCAGGCTTGGTTTACGATGTCGATGAAGGCATTCGTCGGTATGAGCCACCATCGCAGCCGCCGCGAGTTTCACACGGCGTTCAAAGGGGGCAGCAACCTGGCCGATCAGAAGAGTTCAGGCAGCCGTCGCCGCGTCGGGCCCGAGGGACGTAAGCTGGATATCGACGAAGTCGAGCCGCTGGTGAATCGCGTGGCGGAATTGAACCTGGGCATCAAGCCGGCCCTGAACATCATGGACGGCACAAAGAGCTTCGTCTTCGGCGGTCCTTCGCATGGTGACGTTGAAGAGCCAAAGTTGATCGTCGCCAGCCGCGACCGCATCGCGGCTGACGCCACTGGCATCGCCGTGCTCAAGCGTTACGGCACCGAACGCAGGTTGCAGAATTACTCGGTGTGGGAAAACCCCTTCATCAAGCACGGCATCGAAATCGGTCTAGGGATCGATGGTCTCGACAAGCTCAACCTCAAACACTCAGGTATTGACGAGGAAGAGCTGGCCACGATCAAAGAGATGCTGGTGTAGGGCTGTGAGCGGGCGGCTGGGCTTGAAGAGCTTTTTTCGCCCTGCGTCTGACGGGAAATGGCCTGTTTGACCGCGCGCCGGTTTCTTGCTGCGTTTCCCAGCGCGAATTAGACTAGCGAGACGTGTTGACGTTTGGGTCAATTGAGACCACGACGCGAATTCTCGTATTCTTGGATCTGCTACTGCAACTCTTCTGAGCCGACGTCGCCCGCATTCTAAATGGAATGCCGGCGCATTCTTCTTGCTCGGCTTACCCAGTGTCTTTTCTCAGCAAAGCGGCACGCGCATTGCCGTGTGTAGCACTTCGAGCGCTGATCGCGAGAAGAAGTCTTTTACGTCAACGATGGGGGTAATATGAGATCACCAATCACAAGCATTTCTGCCGCCTGCCTCGCGAGCGCGCTGCTCGCATGCGGCATTTTATTATCGTCGGCTTCTCTCGCTCGCGCGGTCCCAATCGTCCTGACATTCGAGGGAATTCCCGCCACATCAGCATTTGCCGCAGGAACAAGTATCCCGCTCGCGGCGCAGCTGTCCACGCTCTATCAGTCGAGTTACGGAGTTACCTTTAGCTCGATGCAGCCCTACGTGCCCGTAGTGCCGCTTAATGACACGGCGCCGAGCGGCGTGAACGGCATTGGTATGAGCGACGCGAACGGCCTGGTGAGCTACAGCACGTTCATCAACGCCATCTTCACGGTGCCGGGCAATCCGTTCGCGCCGGCGACAACCAATTTCGTGTCCGTGCAGGCGGATTTGTTTTCGACGAACCCCGACGGCATTCTGACACTGACCGCCTACGACCAGTTCGGAAGCGTCATCGGGACGGATCAGCAGCATGAGGCTCCGGGCGTCGTTTTGTCTCTTTCGATCCCCGGCATTCATGGTGTCCAAATTACCGGGGACGGCTCGACGGCCTTCGATAACTTCACCTTCAACTCGACGCAACTGATCCCGGAGCCGGCGGGCCTGGTCCTCATGACGCTGGGGGGAATCGCCGCAATGATCCGCCGCCTGACCCGATAGTGCGAGGCTTCTCGGGCCGCGAACCCTAAAGTCCCCGCCCATGTCCCATCGGTTTAACGGCTTGCGCCCCATTCCTGGGTCATTTGGCGGTTGAAACAGGCCCTAATCCGGCGTATTTTACAGTATTCGCGCGGCCGTGGACCTTCGGGACCAGTGGCCGTGCCGTCCACACGCACTAGGGAGGCCCCGCGTGGCTACTATCGCTCGACCTAACACCGCTGCCGCTGGCATCACCAACGGGGCGGATATTCTTGTACAGTCGCTCGTGAATCACGGTGTCGAGGTAATTTTCGCCTACCCCGGCGGCGCCAGCATGCCGCTGCACCAGTCGCTGACCAAGTTCAAGGATCAAATCCGCACGATCCTGCCCCGCCACGAACAGGGCGGAGGCTTCGCCGCGCAAGGCTACGCCCGCAGCACCGGCAAGCCCGGCGTCTGTATGGCCACCAGCGGCCCAGGCGCCACGAACCTGGTGACCTGTATCGCCGACGCCAAGCTCGACAGCATTCCGCTGATTGCCATCACCGGGCAAGTCGGCACGTCCGTGATCGGCACCGATGCGTTCCAAGAGACACCGATCGTTGAGGTATGCCGCGGCATCACGAAACATCACTATCTGGTGACCGACGTCGCGGACCTGGCACGCGTCGTCCGCGAGGCGTTCCACCTGGCCACGACCGGCCGCCCTGGCCCCGTTTTGATCGACCTGCCAAAGGACGTCCAGCAGGCGCAGACGGTTCCCGACTACGACGCCCCGCTAAACCTGCCCGGCTACCATGTTGCCGATCGCCGCTCGCACCCCGAGCAGATTGCGCAAGTTGCCGCAGCCATTAAGCGTTCGCGCCGCCCGGTGATTTACGCCGGTGGTGGCATCATCGCCAGTGGCGCGAGTGCCGAATTACGCGAACTGGCACGCAAGACCAGGATTCCGGTCACCATGACCCTGATGGGTTTGGGTTCATATCCCTCGGGCGATACTCAATCGTTGGATATGCTGGGCATGCACGGCAGCGTGTACGCCAACTATGCGGTAAACGAAGCAGATTTGCTGTTGGCATTTGGCGTGCGTTTCGACGACCGCGTTACGGGCAAGGTTTCGGAATTCGCCAAGCACGGCAAGATCGTGCATATCGATATCGATCCCTCGGAAATCAACAAGAACAAAGAAGCCCACATTCCGATTATCAGCGACATCAAGTACGCGCTTGCCGAACTGAACAAGATCGTCGAGCCGCCGGAATCCGGCCTCGACGAGTGGAATGCCAAGATCGCAGCCTGGAAAAAATCCGATCCGTTCTCGTACGACAAGTCGTTTCCGGGCATTCAGGCGCAGTATGCGATCGCCGAGCTGTCGAAATTGATTTCGGACAAGAATCCGATCATCGCCGTCGGGGTCGGTCAGCATCAGATGTGGACGGCTCAGTACTTCAAGTTCAGCGAGCCGCGCTCCTGGTTGTCGAGTTCCGGACTGGGGACGATGGGCTTTGGCCTGCCCGCGGCGATGGGGGCGAAAGCCGCCCACCCGGACCGGATCGTCATCGATATCGACGGTGACGGCAGTTTCCTGATGAACGTTCAGGAACTGGCCACGTGCGTTTGCGAGAAGCTCCCGGTCAAGGTGCTGCTGTTGAACAATCAGCACTTGGGCATGGTGATGCAGTGGGAAGACCGTTTCCACGCCAGCAACCGCGCCCACACGTATCTCGGTCCGATCGACAATCCCGAGGCCATCGGCAAGGGGGACGGTTTAGGCCCCAAGGTGCGCTATCCCGATTTTGTCACGATCGCACGCGGCTTCGGCTGCGGCGCCGCGACGGTAAAAGATCGGGCCAAGCTCGGGGACGCGCTGCGCGAAATGATCGAATACGATGGCCCGTACGTTTTGGACGTCGAGGTTCCGTATCAAGAGCACGTGCTGCCGATGATTCCGTCAGGCAAGACGGTCAAGGATTTGATCAAGGCCTAAGCACGGACATAATCGCGCGTGCGTCGGATTTAAAGTCGACGAACCGCCTGTGCGACCTTGTGAGCCGGAAGCAACAAAGGCTTAAACCGATGGGACTCATGATCTACTATCGCTCGGCGCGTCCCGTTTCGCCTATCGAACCTGCTGCCATATGCGATGCAGCCCGAACGGCCAGTGAAGGACGGACGTGGTTGAGTTGCGAGCGCATAAGCTTTTTTGCCGCCGAAGGCGATTGCCATCTAGTTGGCGGCAGCAAGCCAAACTTTAATCCTCACGAGTCCGATGTCGCGGCGGCATCCCGTGAGTCGTTGCCTGATGGCACCGCACGCGACATGCTGGATTTGTTATGTAGACTCAGCAGCGAATTCGCCGTCGACTGGGAACTAAGCCACGATTTTGAACCATCCCTCGGCTCTATTCGTGCAGGGCGTTGTGACGAAGCTGCGCTTAGTCAAATCGAGGCTTTAGGAAGTCTCAAAGACATATTGGGCGAGTTGGGTCTCGAATGACGAGGCGCATTGCTGACGCCAACCTCCCACGATTGGTCCACTATCGGACGTCCCCGCCTGATTCTGTTGCCGCGACGGTCACTGCTTCGTCGCGCAGCGTGTAGACAAATCCATCTAGCTCGTTCTTGCCCGGCTCGGCGGTCACCTCGAAAACCGGCAGCTTGAGTGGTGTCTTGTCGTCCGGGCTGGCGAACGCCGCGACGACTAGTTCGTACCGGCAATTGGCTTCCGCGACGAAAGGGGCAAATCGTAGCGGCGCGAACATCGGGTCTGGCATGTCCGCCAGCGAGCAGTCGCCGGCCGCCCGAACGACGATGTTGTCGGCGGCGCTATGCTCAACGATCTTCCAGGCCAACGCCGCTGGCAATGGTGCACGGTGCAATTTGTTGCGCACCCGCAGGTCGACGCGAAAGACTTGCTGGCCGGGTGCAAGACCCAGGAATTGGGTCCACGGTTCGCCTGGCGTAATCACCGCGCTCGCACGTCGCGCCACGGCTGGATCTTGCCGCGAAAGCCGCGCTACCGTGGCGTCGACTTCGGATAAATCCTTGGGCACGTCACGATAGGGCCCAATTCCTGCCGCCTGCATTTGCGTTAAGTGCCGTGCGAGCGAGGACTCCTCGTCCTGCATGTCCCAGCTCGTCCGCGTCGCGATCGCCGCGGGCGAAATGCCATCGGCCACGAGCAATTCCATGCGCGCCACGCGGGCGCGAATTTCTTGCGACTGGTGCAAACCGCTCGAGACGTAGGCCACGCCAATTACAACGGACACGACAGCCATCGTCGCATCTGCAAACCGCCAGCGCGGCGGCCGACCGTACAGCAAGAACACGCCGTACAGGGCGACTACCAATGGGCAGGAGAGGGTCGTGTAACGCGCGGTTAGGCAATACGTCGGATCGAGCGTTCCCCGTGACCAGCCGACCCCCGAGGCGACCGTCGCCACGGCCGCGATCGAACAGGCAAGCCCCACGACTCGTAGCCGCTCGTCGGGCCGACGCCGCCACACGATGGCCAGCCGGCCCAGTGCAATAAATCCTACGAGGGCAACGATGGCACCGGAAACGGGCCATAAGTCGCGTCCCAGACGACCGGCCGAAATACTCAGCACTTGCAGGGTGCCCCGTGCTGTGGCAAAGAGGCGCAAAGCAGTGCCATCCGCAATCGGGGCATCCGGCAAGCCTTCGGTCGGCCGATTGCCGGAAAAATAGAAGAACACGGCCAATAAACCACTGCCGGCCAAGGCCACGAGCGTCCCGCCCGTCAAATACCGCCGGGGTTGATCGCTTCGCATTAACGCGAGACCGGCATACGCCAGCCACAACGCGATGGCCGGTAAAAAGCAAACGCCCGGCCCACCGCAGCCGATCAAGACCGCGCCGGCCAGGGCGACCAGCAGTCCATTGCGAAATGCCGTTTTCGGTCCCTGAATATTGAGCATGATGCCAATCACAGCGCACATCGCGGCGACCGCGATGGCAAAGAAAAGCTGATGTCCCCAAATCAAGTTGTACCAATGCCCGAGATGCAAAAGAGTCACGGGAAGAATGGCATCGCTCAGCCGCGTCACGCCGCGTGCTCGCCGCACAGTCCACAGTAGTTCCAGGCTGGCCACCGAGAGGATCACGACATTCGCCACGGCCCCGGCGCGAAAATCGTAGTTCGTAATCCGCCCGAAACCGATGTAGAGCAGCTTAGCGAGTGGAACCCGGTGATGATTCTCCGGTTCCATCAACCATGCCGCGTCAAACGCCCGATCGCCGACCACGACGTCCAGCCACGGCCATTCGTCAGCGTATGGAGAATTCGACGAGTAGTTGCACACAAGCGCAAGTGCCGCCGCCGTGGCCAAGAACCAAACACCGACGACGAAAATCCGTCGGGTGTTTTCCGTGGCATAACGTTCCATGACTGAACCCAGTTCTAATAAAAGCGACCGAACGTGATTTCAGGCCTTAGATGCACGACCGCGACGCCGGACGAGTAAACGGCCGCTAGCAGCGCGGCCAAAATCTAGACCCGACGCGAGATTGGGTCAATGTCAACGGGCGATCAGCACGCGCATTTACCGTACAAACGCCGCGGATTTCTTGGTTCGTCACGATGCTATTGGCGAAACGGTTCGCTGACGCGCCGGCAGACTTTCCCTACGTCGCGCGCTCGTCACGACCCGCGTGCGTGACGATCGTGGCTATCGACTAAGGAATTCGCGCGGGCTGTGCCGATGCTAGATCCTGCCGGTCACGGATGCTGGGCGAACTGCGAAAGCCGTTCGTGTTCGCACGACTGAGCCAGTCCGAGCAACTTGCGTGTCTCACGGCCCGCCCCGCCGTGGCGTCAAGTTGCTCCTGCGACGAGCTCGGAGGGCGAAGACCCCACAAGACACCTGTACACCGTGCGAGCCACCGAGTTCAGCTTTCGAGAAGACACCAACCGCCTTGCGGACCCGCCCCCACACCGCCGCGGATTGTTTGTCGTTCGGCCGAGCTGCTCGCCCGCCGCGCGTGCTTCGCTACAGCACTTGTGGAACTGCGAGGAATCGCAAGACCGGTCCGTTCCCTTCTGATGGGTCGCGGAACATAACGGCGCAGAAGAGCCAAGGCAAAATTGCCATGCATCTGCGACCGTAGGCGACGACTGACGAAGAACTGACGGACCGGCTGGCGATGCGCAGCAAGAATTCCTCTTCCCAGCAAAGCAGGCGCGCCGTGTCACGGTCTACACCGAAGCATCTCAATCTGTTCAATGAGCGGTCGGAAACGGTCGATCAGTCCGGTTTCAACAAAACCGGTGCGATCTATGACCTGTGCAAGGCCTTCCAACATGCGACCGGATGGTCGCTCAGTTTTGTGCCGGGACACCCTCCGCGCAACGATCATGACCTGATGTGGTCCGCCCCGGTCAGCCCGGGCGTTGGAACCTCTCCCGGACATCTCAGGATTGATCTCGGGGGCGCCGAACATCGAGGTGCTGGCACGACCGTTGATCTGGAACGAGCCGGCGAGTTGGCCGGCGCCATCGGTCGACTGCTGGGCGAACTGCACGTGGCTCGCGAGGAACTGCGCAAGCGCGAGGCCGAATTGGCCGCGGCTGTGCCCGTGATCGAGCGCTCACCCGATCCCGTACATCTTGCCGAGCGCTTGGAAGGGGTGTTGCGCGGCGGAGCGCAGGCTCTGAATTGCCACGCCGCGGCAGTGTATCTGCTCGACTCGGCGACAACGGAACTCAAGCTACGCGCAGCGTACGGCCTGCCCCGCGAACGGCTGACTCTGGCGCCACGCGCTCTGCGATCGGCCGCGGCCGATCTCGAAGCGCTATCGGGCCACGCCGTGGTGATGAAAAACCGCGCCGTGCGTGCCGAATGGCAGGCCCCCGAAGCGGCCGCCGCCGCCGTGTGCGTTCCGATCTCGACCGCGGCCATCCCGCTGGGCACGCTTTGGATTTACTCGGCTCGCGAGCGCGACTTCACCGACGAAGAAGTGAATCTGGTGGAAATTGTTGCTGGTCGGCTGGCCAGTGACCTGGAACGCGAAGTTCTCATGCAGGAAGGTCTGCACGCCGCCGCGCTCAAACGCCAAATGGGCGAGGCCGAGCGATTGCAGGAACTGCAACTCCCGCGCTATTTGCCCAGTTCGCCAAGCTGGGATGTCGATGCCTGGACTCTACGCGGGGATACCCTCGGTGGCGATTTCTACGACTGGTTTGCACGCGGCGACGAAAGTTTGGGCGTTGCCGTCGGGTCGGCCACGGGATCAGGAATTGCTTCCGCGATGTTGGCAGGCATGTTGCGCACCGCCGTGCGTGCTCATGCCGATGGTTCACGCGAACCGCAACAACTGCTCGACTTGGTAAATCGCGATATGTGGCAGGCCGCGGCTGGCCTGCAATCGGCGGCATTGCTATATGCTCTGCTTGATCCCACGGGACGCATCCGCCTGGCCACGGCCGGTGATGTCACGGCCCTGCTCGCGCGGCCAGGGGGCTGGCAGTTGTTGTCACGCGTAGCTTTGCCGCTGGCCCGCGATCCGAAGACGACCTATCAACCGATCATGCATGCTCTGCGCCCTGAGGAGACACTGCTGATCTTGGCCGGCGAGGATCCTCAGCTCATGCAGCCGTCCAAGGGGCGCGCCCACCGGCTGGGGCTGTCCTCGATCGCCCGCATGGTGACGGAAAAATCGGATCGCAGTGCCAAAGAGCTGGCGGCCGCCCTCCGATTTCAATTCTCGGCCGGACAGATGCAGACATCCCGCGATCGGACAATGCTGGTCATCAAGCGACGATGGCCTGGCCGGTCCTAGCAAGTCGGAAAAGGTGACCTCGAAACGTGCGAATTCGCGGCGCTTTTTTGGCCCACGGCGTCGGTCGCTTGACGTTGGGACTAAAAGACTTAGACTTCCCAGATGGCCGTGGGCGGCGCTTCGCATTCCGTGCGGAGTGAGTGGGCCCCGGAAGGACGTCCGATATGCCATCGGACGCCCGAGTTTCGAAGCGCTCGCTGCAGAGCGGCGCCTCTGACACGGCCAGGAATTTACGACTGCGGGAATGGCGGAATTGGCAGACGCGCTAGGTTGAGGGCCTAGTGGTGGCAACACCGTGCAGGTTCAAGTCCTGTTTCCCGCATTTTGCTTCTCTGCAAGGACTTCCGAAGAATTCTTCTTGGTCCCAACGCAGAGAAAAACGACCGTTACCAATGCCGTTGGTAACGGTTTGGTAACAGCATTGCGATGGCGTTGGGATGGCATGGGAGAATCCTATGGCAGCCCTCCAGCTTCGTAGCGGCGCATACCGTGTCCTCTTCCGATACCTTGGCCAGCAGCACCAACTGTCCATCGGGGAAGTCCCCGAATCGGAAGCTTTGCTGTGGAAAGCCCGCGTCGAATTCCTGCTGACCAGGCTCAAGCAGCGCCTCGTTGAAGTGCCGCCCGGCTGCACGATCGTGCAGTTCATTCAGTATGACGGCAAGCCGCCCGCCGACCTGACAACGGATGTCCGCAAGGACACCACGTTCAGCGAACTCCGCGACAGCTACGTCACGACCTTCTCCAACGGCGCTATTGAGGCGAATACGCTCTACACCGCGAAAATTCACCTAAACCATGTCGAGACCACTCTTGGCGGCAGGTTCCTGCTCAACGGCCTATCAATGGCCAGCCTGCAAAAGCACATCGAGCGTCGGCAGGCCGATGTTTTGCCGGTCACCATCCGCAAGGAGATCAACTCTTTCCGTGCGACCTGGAATTGGGGTGAGCGGATGAAGCTGGTACAGGGCGGCTTTCCTTCGCGGGGACTGGTCTATCCCAAGATTGACGAGAAACCTCCCTACATGACCTTCCAGGAGATCGAACGCCGAATCAAGGCAGGCGGTGATCCTGACACTCTTTGGGAGACCTTGTATTTGGACGCCGACCAAATCACCCGGCTGCTCGAACACGTCAAGGCAACCGCCTGGAACGAGTGGGTCAATCCGATGTTCGTCATGGCCGCCCATACCGGAGCAAGGCGGTCAGAACTTCTCCGCGTTCAATCGGCGGACGTTGACCTTGCCGGGCGCGTTGTCACCTTTCGCGAGAAAAAAAGGTCACGCGGTACACGAACAACGAGACGCGTTCCCATCAGCGACTTGCTTGCCAAGGCGTTGAAGTCGCTGATGAGGCAGAACCGGCTCTACCTGTTCGGCGACGGCATCGAGCCGCTGACTGGCGATGCGGCTCACCAAGCCTTCGAACGAGCAGTCAAGGGCTCGAAGTGGGACAAAAAAATGAAGGGGTGGCACGTCTTGCGCCACTCCTTCATCAGCGTGCTCGCTAGTGCAGGCACCGATCAGCGGATCATAGATGAGTTTGCAGGGCACTCGACCGAACAGCAGCGACGGCGCTACCGCCATCTGCTGCCTAATGTGACTCAACAGGCAATTCAAGCCGCCTTTGGGTAGGCGGAGCCTTTGGCGGCTTCTTTGGCCGTACTAGACAGCCAGCCGCGCCAGGGCCGCGTGTGTCCCGGTTCGGGGGATGGGGAGGCCGCCGTGCGGGTAACAGGCCTTCTCTCTTGTAGCGCAAATATTCTGTCCACGGGATGGACCATTGCGCGTGCGGTCCGCATCGTGTATTCACCTTGACCCCATACAATCGGCATGTACCGAGCCAGGACCTCACCGTGTAGGGAGCTCTGGGGACCACTTCGGCAAATTCTTCGACAGTGAGGTATTCCTTCTCAGACGCTCGAATTTGAAGAACTTGGCTTGTCTCAGTTGCCAGTGTTTCGAGGCACTTTAGCTTCTGCTCGTGGTTGCGAAGAATTGAGCGAAGTTCTTCAAGCCGCTCAAGTATTTCGTACATGGGGCCTCCCTTCTCGACTGTCGGCTGCCCCGCTTCGCCCAATTCCGTCGCGACCGTCGAACTCAAGATCGAGCCTCTCGCGTTCATATTGCTCGTTAAGCTCTTCCAGCCGGCGAAGGTACTCATCTGGCGTCATCGCTGAACCTCCCGCTCCCAGGTTGGTAGACTGAAACCGCCATATTCTGCGGGCAGAAATGCTGTGAGCTAGACCCATTCACAACGGATTGCAGAAATGGAACAGATGCGAGATCGTTCCAGAGCTGAAACGATTGCGTTGCAAGGACTTGAGGTGCAGCATCGCAAAGAACTGGAACACGCCGATCAGGTGTTCCAAGGAGCAATATGCCCCTTTTTGTGTCCTGTAGAGTATCTCGTACCTCGGACCATCACGAGTCCGCGACGGGTTCAAGGCGTTCGTCGGTTTGCAAGCTCGGCCGCCTGCCGCTCAAAGTCGCGAATTAACTGCACGGCATGTTTCGGGCCACTGGCGATGCCCAGGCTAATATATTGCTCTGCGAGTTCGCGCTTAAAAGCCGATGTTCGGATGCCTGTCACATTAGAATCATTGCCGCAGGCTTTGTTATAGGCAAAGCTCGCAATGAGGCGCTCGCAGTTCAGCATTTCTCCTAAAATGTCCTCAGCACGGTTATGGCCATCTTCGAGAAAGAAGATGGGTTGGCGGGTCTCGTCACCCTTATCAAAAAGCTCAGGAAACCGCTGGCGCAGGCCGCCGATCGAAATGCGGTCGCTCGGGAATCGTACCCGGCTAAGGTCTCGCTCCGCAGACTTGTCATTGCCGTCACCCGAAACATCTTCCTTGCCCATATGTCCCAAATTGCGCTCCGTTCGGCACAACTATGGAACCAGATTGAATCCGATGTCAACTAGTATTCGAGCGCAATCCGAGTCAGGTCCAGCGCCTTTTTGCCGATCGGGGTCAAACCTGCGACAGCACGCCTGTTGCCTTTCCGGCAAAAGAGCAACGAGTTTGTCATGTCATTGAGGTTAAATGGTCGTACGTCGAAATGTTCCGCGAACAACTCGTCTGCGGCGACCCGCTGTCGCTGCACCGTCGTGAGTTTTCGTGGAAGCTTTGACAGTTTCGACGCTTTATTGAACCGTTGGATCAAGCCAGATTCGATCTCTCGAAGAGATCTAGCGCCATTCTCAATTTCCATAGCCATTTCGTAGAACAATCGAAGCGTCCTAATATCTCTGTCACTCAGCTTCGAAAGATCCGGCCATTGCCCTCGCGTGCGGACATTCTTGAAGATTTCGTCGGCGCAATTTGAGCCCAGGGCCCTCCCGTCAATTATGTCCGCTGATCCTGCAAGATTTACGTACCGTAGAACCGGCACGTACCCTAATTCGGATGCAAGGGCAAGTGCGCGCAAGTCGCCCATGATAATGGCAGTGTGTGATAGGTCTAGAGCGGCAAGCGTCCTCAGTTGTCCGGCCAACGCCGGATGATTCATCGAGTGAATGCCATGCTTCGTGATTCTCGTTCCTGAAAGATTCAGACATTCTAGACGTGGTAGTCGTCGCCGCAGAATTACAAAAGCGAGCGCTTCTATACCTCCATCGCCAACCTGCGTGTCCGAGATGTTCAGCATCTGCAAACCGTCGAAGTGGCCTTCTCCGATCGCTTTGCAAAACGACTGAAAACCGACGTCAGTAATCCGCGTGTTGGAAAGATAAATGCCCTTCAGTGAATCGAGAGCGCCGGTTGTCGCGGCGCCGATAAGAGCATTCAGTCCAGGATCGTCGAAGTCTGAATTTCGAAATCCAATCCAATTGAGACTTCGGAATCCTTGACATAGTCGGTCAACGATCTCAGCCCAGCAGGTATCCAACTCAGCGGCGTGAATGCGATCAAGACAGAGCTCGGCGCCACCGTTGTCTTTGCAGCTCCTGAAACGACCATCCAAGGACACTGCCTGCACTCCAAGTTGCAGAATTGCCAGATACACTTGTGAATCTGATTATCACGTTCACTCGAATGAATGCAATGCCGAACCTCAATCGCCTTGGCCAACGCGCAACAGGGAGGCTAGAAGAGTACGATCGGCCACGCTGGTAATCCTACTAGAAACCGGCTAGTTCAGAGGACAAGGTGTCCGCGATTCCACGTCCCACACCATGCACATGCGATTGCAACACGAAAGCCATTCCGAACTTCTCCCGCTCTTGTTTTGTGCCCGTCGCCGCCTATCGTTTTTCAGTTCTTCCATCTTCGGAGACGAGAAACGATGCAACCGTATCGCAAGATTTCGATTCTTGAAATCGACCGCGACAAGGACCAACCTCGGAAAAACTTCGACGAGGCGGAGCTTCTGGCGCTTGGCCAGAACATTAAGGCGCACGGGCAGCAGGTGCCAGTGATCCTGTACCCGAATGACGGCAGGTTGACATTAGCGGACGGTGAGCGGCGCTGGCGCGCAGCCAAACTCGTCGGCATCGACGAGTTGCTTGTCATTGTTCTACCCCAAAAACCGAGCTTGGCCAGCCTGCGCATTCTCCAGATGAGCCTCGACGCTCACCGAGTCAGCCTGTCCCTGTGGGAACGATCTTGCCTGCTGCGTCGTATCCGCGAAGAAACTAGCTGCTCGGTTTCGGAGTTGGCCGCGCAGGTCCACATGAAGCAGCCGCTGGTCAGCAAGTTGCTGGCCTACCAGCGGCTCGATCCCAGCATTCAGCACATGCTTCATGGCGGCGCGATCGACGGCGAAAAGGCCCTCATCATCAGTCAGGAGCCCGATCTGCAACGCCAACGGGAGCTGGCGATTCTCGCCGCCGAACTGTCGCGGGAGCAACTGCGGCGAACGGCCCGTCCCGTTGACGAGGCCAAGCAGCCAAGGGCAAAACGTGCTGCATTCGTTCTCAATGACGGCCGTACGGTCACGGTCCAAGGACCCGAGGCGACGCTGGCCGACACAATCGACTGCCTGATGGAAGCGGTCAAGAAACTCAAACGATGCCAGGCGGATCAGTTGGACATTACCGCGGCTCAGAGGTTCATGCGTGACAAAGCGAGGGCGAACCGTGTTCTGGCGCAAAAGAACGCATCCACTTGATAAGCCGCTCTTTTGCTGGGACGGGTACAACGCGCTCACCGTGCGCGCGTTGCTGGCGGGGGGACTGCACGCATTCGGCGCCACCGGCTCGGGCAAAACGTCGAGCCTCATTCAGCTGGCAAGGGCGATTCTCGCCTATGGCGACAGCTCAATGCTCGTGCTCTGCGCCAAGCGTGGCGAGTACCAGGATTGGCTGCGCGCAGCCCGCATGACAGGCCGCCAGCGTGACGTGGTCCTCGTCACCCCGAAAGAGCAGTGGCGCTTCAACATGTTCGGATATGAAGCGAGCCGCCAGGGCGAAGGCGCCGGCGTCGCCCAGAACGTAACGCGCTTCATCATGGAGCTGCGCAGCGTCGTCTTTCGCGAAAGCGAGCAGGCCGGGGGCGATTCGCAGCAGTGGAAGCGGCAGGATGAGCAACTCATCAACTACTGCGTCATCGTCCTGCAACTCGCCAGCGAAGAGATAACGCCCGCCAATCTGCACGAACTCATCCTGTCGGCGCCGGTGGCCGGCGAGCAGATGCGGGAAGAAAGCTGGCGTGCCGGATACTGCAATCAGTGCATCTCACGCGCATTCCACCGGCAGAAGACGGAGATTGAAGAGCATGACTTCAAGCATGCCGCCGATTTCCTGACCCGCCTCTGGCCCAAAATGGCGGACAGGACCCGGTCGAGCATCATGGCGGGCACGATGGCCACGCTCGCGGTCTGCAACACCGGCATTATCCGCGAGATGTTTGCCCATCGGACCAACTTCACCCCGGCCGGGGCGATCGAAGAGCGCAAAATCGTGGTCGTCGATATGCCGCCGGACGAATACGGGGTGCTCGGCGCAGTGGCCAATATCGGTCTCAAATATCATTGGCAGCGTGACGTGCTTCGCCGCGAGATCACGCCGCGCTCTCCCCTCGCTTGCATCTGGGGTGATGAATCAAGCCTGTGGGTGACGCCATCGGATACGCATTATTTGAGCCGTTGCCGCAGCTACCACGGTTGCATGGTCTATATCTGCCAGGGACTCAACAACTACCGCGAGGCACTGCCAGGAGATAAGGCGGAGGCGGGCATCGAGGCCATGCTGAGTAATTTCGGTCACAAGCTCTTTTTCTCGCTCGGCGACCATCACACCGCCGCCTGGGTATCGGAGCTTTGCGGCAAGGAGCTGCGGCAGTTTGCCGGCGGCGGCCTACAACACGCACCCCATGAGCCGTTTTCTCCTGTTGGACAGCCATCGCAGTACAGCAGCAGTTTTCACGAGCAGTATGAGTACGTCATTCAGCCCGCCGAATTCATGAACGGCCTGCGCACCGGCTCTCCCGTCAACAACTACATGGTCGATGCCGTTCTTGTGCGATCCGGCGTCCCATTTTCCACCGGCTTGCCGCTGCTCAACGTCAGCTTCGACCAGCGCAAGTCTTGACGCACAAGGCCAGCGAGCGCGTCGCATTTAGTGCAACGCCGTCGAGCATTCCCGCATCCCAAGTGTCCCGTCTGTGGGCACTGCACGCCGGTGCATTTCGGTTGCAACACGGCTGCAATGCCACCCGAAAAGTTTCGGGTCGTCTCACTTGTCCCACCCGTATCGTTGTTTGTCGACAGGAGACAGGCAATGAAAGAACAACCCGAAACCGATAGTCGCACCGCAGCACACCTTGTTTATTTGATCATCAATGTGTGGGCGATGACGTTGTATCTCCCGCTACGTCGGCAGACCGGCAAGGATCATATCGGCATCACCGGCCTGCTGAGCGTTTTCTTCATCCCGTTATACGCGACATTCGCAAACGCACCGGACATCCTCATTCTGCTGCCGGTGTTCATCACGTCGATCGTGATGCACCGTCTCGGCCACTGGCGGCGCCACGCCGCTGGCCGCTTTGAGCATACCTATTACGGCGGCGATCCGTGGGCCGCAAAACTGCTGCTGCGATGCAAGGACGAGCGCAAATGCAAAGTCCTTGGGGAACCGGTTCTCGCATTCTGCGTTGGCGTGCTGCTCCTGCCATACGGCGATGCTGTCGGCGGCTATTTCATGGCGGGCGCACTCGCGCTGGGTGTTTCCCAAGCGATGCTCTTTCAGCAGGACGAACAGCGACTGGACGACATGCGAAACGGCATGATCGAGAACGAGGCATTGATGCGACGATTTCATGAACAACGTAAAGGAAGGAGGTAGGAAATGGAAAAGATCGGTGCGGGCCATCTGGAAGGGATGCTCCGCAAAGGATTCAAGGAGATCGGTCCTGTTTTTCAGGCGTTTCCTGACAGTATTAAATCGCCGGAGGAAACTGGGGTTTTCGGGAATCTGTCACCGCAGGAGATCGTAGATGGCAAGAAAACGGACGCCGTCTATGACGAATGGCTCAATGCACGTGCAAATGAAACGGCGCACGAGCCCCAACCGCCCGACCGAGGCATGGAGAGATGAACCGTAGTTCCGATCGTTGGATTCGTAGTCGTCGATTTCTTGATGATTGGCAGTCCCCGTTTCCCATCAAACTGGAGGTAACTCATGAATCCCATTGTTGTTTTATTTGGAGGCATCTGTGTCATTTCGATCTTGGCCGTAGTAGTGAACGCCTACCTGGCGGCCAACCACCCCGAGACGTGGCAGAAGATACAGGAGCATGATCGCCGCCAAAAGAAAGCGATCGTCGACACGGTGACGAAAGTGGCGACTCCTGTCGCAGGCAAGATCCTGGAGCGGCTCTTCAGGCGGTAAATCATTTCACGGAACAGTTTTGCAGTACCGGGCACGGATTCTCGGTTTAACACAGCGAACCGGCGCGGCATGAAGCCGCTGCTGATTTGCACAAGTGCCCTATGGGCAAAGGATGGTGACCTTTGGGAGCAGATGTAGTAGTTGCCGTCGTCGCTCTATGGTTTCTAACCCGACTTCCCCAGCCCCCGGACTGGGGATGAGAACCGTTTGCGTTTCAAGAGACTCGAAACGTTATTTGCTGCTTCCGGGCGTCGAGCAATTCGGCGCTCGGGAGTAGCTTTTGGCTGAGTCCTATCCCGCTTCGGCAATGTCCGAAATGCGCTCCGGTTCTCCTATCGGAGATACTATCTCGTCAGTCCATTTAAACAGCACCAGATTCGTGCCTTCATGCAATAGGCTGTTGAACGTGATACCGGCTATCCCGATCGACGTCGCGCACTTGGAAATAAACTGCGGAAGGAGATACTCTTTGGCCTGTTCGGAACCGACCCGTTGCTGAACCAGGCCATCGCACCACATCAGACCGGCGAACAGAAGCGGTATGTCGTCCCGGTAAAATGCCGCGGTTCGAGACAGTGGCGCTTGCAATTCAATTACGTTTTCCACACCCGTGATGCGAAACTGCTGTATCCACATCTGGCGGTCAGCCTGCAAGTATTTGCGGGCTTCATTGACGGCAGCCGATTTGTCAGATCCGAGGTAAAACGCGCGTTGATCCGGTCCATGAAGACGTCCGGTCGACCCCGCCGCTGGAGGTGGGCCCATCCTAGCGACCGAAGGCGGGCATTCGGATTCCTTGACGTTCTGAGCACGCCACCAGTTTCCAGTAATGGTGGTCGTTTTCAACGCCTTCAGTTGGTTAAGAAGGTCGACGCCGACCTCATGATCGAGACCTGCATTAGGAAACTGCCGCAGGTGATCGACGAATGCGCCCAATCTGGGGTTGTCCTCGGCAGCCCAGTCGCCGAAACGGTCGGCAGCAATTACATCCGGCTGCGACTCGATCTCGTCCACCACGATTCCAGAATCCAATTCCAGCGAGTGACCGCACCTGCACACTAGTTGCTCGGCTATGGCGTCATGCAGTTCCTCCGGAACTTCATTGTCGTAGAGGAATTCCTCAACGCTCTGTAAACCTCCGTCGTCCTCGTCGCCACTATCTTCAAATGGCTGACAATTGTCGCATCCGATAATCTGCGACTGAATCTGATTTACCCACATCTCGACGTCAGCGTCTTCGGAGCTAGTCATCATTTCGCTCAATTTCGGTAGCGGCATGGGTCAAGGACGAGTCAGAAGGCGCCGATCAATCTAGCCAACGTTCGTAGAATTGGCGATACGAACTGTGTCGCGGCGAGTTTCTAGTTGGCCGGCTCCAGCGCCACGCTCTCCGAGATCGCTATCCCGGTCACGATCGCGTCGCCATCCGCCGCAAAATCCCTTGCCGCCTGCCGCACCCACGCCGAGCGATGTTGGTGGATGTAGTCATAAAGTTCCCACAGGTTCCGCCCGGAAATGACTACATTGACAATCTTAAGCCCCGCAAAGCGCAGCGTGAGGCGATCAGGCGCGTAGCTGCTGTCGCTGTCGAGGTGCATGTACTGAAAGCTGCGCACGCTCCCATGCGGCGTGATGAAGTGGATGGCAAATAGTGGCTTTTGACTTGCCCTGGCGTACGGCCGGTATGTCTTGTCCAGGGACGGAAGTCCGAACTCTTCTGCGTCCGGGGGACGCTTCTCCCCAAGGCGCGAAAGCACGCTTTTCAGATGGGCAGGCGCCTCACCGCTCATATTCCACCTCCCGGTCGCCCACGAGTTCGCGAATCTCATGCGCAGCCCGCTTTGTGGCAAGCATTGCCGCCTTTTGCCAACGGACGCCTAATTCCTTAGCTCGCCGCAAGAAGCGCGGCTTCTGTTTGCCGACAAGTTCGGTCGCCGACAGGCGCGGTGCACTTCGCTCAATCGCTTCCTTCAATTCCCGCTTGTCGTCAGTCCAGATCGTGATCGACGATTTGCCGCGGCTGGCAGCAACGTAAAAGCCTTCCATGCTGGCGGCGGGATAAGACAACGCTGATTGCGCCACGATGACGTGCTTGACCGTGCGACCCTGCGCGGCATAGGCCGTGTTGACGTAGTTGTGAGACAAGTGGCCTGCATCCTTTGCAATCACCCAACCGTTGCCCAGCGCAATATCGCCGGCCAGCGTAAAGCCCGCGACGCGGTAGACCGACCCGTTGTTGAATCTATGCTTGCCGTCCAGCGTCTTGCCGCCGGCCGTCATGCGGATCGCATCGCCGGTGCCAAGGCAAATCGAATCTGGCTCGAAAACGGCAAAGTGCTTGCTTTTGATTTCGTCGAGCTTGTCCAACGCTTCGCTCGCCCAAATCCGGTCGCCCGCCTTGAATGGCCCCGTGTTGTGATAAAACTGCAAAATCTCCTTGCCTGTATATCGCGTCGAATCGGCCTTCTCAGCCTCTGTCCATTGCAGAGGAACAAGCCGGTCAAACTCGCGTTCATCGTTGCCTAGAAGTCCCTTCGCCCTAAGTTCCTTGCGAACGGCATCGTTGATCTTTCTACCTTCGGCATGAGTCGGGGAAACAATCAACACCGCCTGGTCGCGATCGTTCTCAGTCGCCTGCTCCATCCTTTCCGCAAATTCTTTTGCAATCGGCTCGTACGAGTCCCAGACAGGCATCAGCTTCACGCGGCCCATGTCATCGAGTTTGTCGAAACCTTCGGCAATGCGTCCTTTGGACAGCAACGTCACAGCGTCCCGATAGTCGCGGTTCTGCTGCCGCTGAATCTCGGTCACCTCAGCCACCGGGAGGCCGGCGATCGTTTCCAGCACTCGCAGAGCCGCGCCCCGCTCTACACTTGCCATTTGCCGTTTATCACCGGACAGTACCACGCGTGCTTCGAGACGACCGGCGATGTGAAACAACTCGTTCATTGTCCGCGTGCCGACGAGACTGGCTTCGTCCACCCAGATGACGCCGTTCTTTGCCTGCTTCTGCATCGTTTCGTCGAATAGGAACCTCGCGAGAGTGTCTGCCTCTGAAAAACCCTCGCGGCGCAAAACGCCGCGCGACGCTTCCGCTGAAGGAGCCAGCATGACGACTTCCTTGCCGCGCGCGTTGAGCTGATGGACGGCTTCCGTGGTAAGCGTTGTCTTGCCAGTGCCCGCCGCACCACGAAGCAATATCACACGGTCCGATGAGGTAACAATATGTTCGACCGCTTGCGCCTGGCCTGAATTCAAACGCTGGTCCGCAAGCTGGATCTCGCCGGGACGAGCCAGCGGCTTGCACGTCTGCTTGCCGGATACGGCCCATCCGATCATGCTCGTTTCTTCGGCGAGGACGCCTTTCGTTGTCACCCAGGTTTTGTCGGCTTCCGCCCGCTTCAGTAAATCACGGCGATCAACTTCTTTGCGAATGCCTTCGGGCGTAACTTCGCCCATGCCGTGCCGTAGCGCCAACGCCAATAACCGACGTTCGTCGACGACGCTTTGCCGCTCAAACATATGATCAATGGCGAACTGGACGTGCTGGTCATTGCGACTGCGGATTTCTTGCGGCTGCTTGTCCTGGGCTATCACCGCGATTGCAGTGGCCTCGTCCTTCGTCAATTGACTTTCCCAAAGCTCGATCAACTCCGGGTAAGGAATCGAGGAATCCTTGGCTTCTCGCGTCGTCGCCCCGAGTTTCGCCTTAATTCTTGGATCGGTGATACCGAGCTTCTCCGCGACGCGCTCGATGATGCTGGTGCGCAGTGAGAATTTCTTGAGCACCGAGTCAGGCACTCCGTCGATCTCGAATGCGTCCTTTGTCTTGCGGGTCGAGTAGCCAAGTTCTTGCAGGTTATTGGCAAACCGTGCCTGTTGCACGGCCTGCCAATAGTACGCGTCGCTGTTGAGGCGTCCGAATTGCCCGGCCTTCCACTGGTTCTCCGCAGCGTCGTGCGTCGCGTTGAATACGAAATTGTGTGAATGCAATTGCGGGCATGGAATGCCGTTTACCGGCCGACTGGTCAGGTGAATGAATTCCGCGTAGCAGATATTGCCCGTTGTGCGATCAAAGTCACGACCGTCCTTGCGGACGCGGGACTGCATCTCGGATTCCATTTCCGACAGCGTATCTCGGATGGACCTGCGAAAGGCATCGACGATTGTGTCATCTCCAGTCAGCGCATGAACGACGGATATCGATTTGGGCGCCGACCAGGTGAAGTCATATCCGACGCGACGCCCATCACGAGTGATCTTCGTCAGCGGGCGACCTGTCTGCGGATGGATGTTGTCGCAGAGGCTATTGAAGGCGACCTTATCGACTTTCCCGGAAAGTCCAAGCAGCGAGGCGCCTTTGCCGCCCCATTCGCCGACAAGTTCCTGGCCTTCGTTGTAATAATCTGACCGCGCAAAATACGACTTTGCACCTTCGGCACTTGACTGGACCGTCACGTTGAGCATGCAGGATGCTATGCATCCGGTTGCATATCTTCAACAGTTTTTCGCGTCTGCAATACAATCGAAATACGAATGCTACACCGCTGTTGTTTCGCGGTCACAGGACACATCAGTCCCATTTGTTTCATTGCTGGACACGGTGCTTGGCCACCGTGAGTTGCAGATCATGATGCATCTCAAAGGACTTCGACATGTCGAGCCGGTCAGTTAGATGATGCACTGACCCTGCTGCCATCCTCGTCAGCGGGCGAATTCCCAAAACTCTGTTCCAGAATGCGACACTCAAATACCGGTCGCACTAGATGCACGACGGCAGCGGAGGGTTTCATCGGCACGTCTGTGTTCGCGAAAGTCGAAGAGTCATAGCACTTCTTCGTCTTCTCATCTTGATCCCGTCCGCAACCGCGGGCCTGACGATGGCAAGCTAAAGCCGTCGCCGGTCCGGGCAAGCAGAAAATCGGCACCTCCTTAAGGCACCTCACGATTTTCAGCTTGCCCGGTTCGCTTCGCCCCGGCTTCTCCGGCTTTATTCGCGTGCCATCAGGCCGCGGTGGTTCGCGGCCGGTAACTCAAAGAGACGAAGGAGAAAGACAATGACCGACATCGCCACAAACGAAAAGCCTGCCTCGAAAACGCCAAGCCATATCGCCTACCAGGTGCGTGACCGCGAGGGACGCAAAGCTTTCTGGACCCGAATTGGTTCAGCCTGGGCACACACCGACCGCAGTGGCTTCAACGTGCAGCTGGAATGCTTGCCGCTCGACGGACGGATCACGCTGCGCACGGCCTTGGAAAACAAAGATTAACTCAACCGACCGGGGCGGGCACGGACGTCCGCTCCGGCGTCTTTAATCCAACAATGAAAGGAATCCGTTTATGACGCGACGTATCCAAATGACCGAAGACGAATTCGAGGCAAGCTACCCGCTGCTGCACAATCCCTTGAACATCTATGCGGCGTGGAGCTTTGGCACCGGAAGCGGCTGTCTATTTGAAACCTACGGCAAGGAGCTTGAGTTCGTGCGCAGCCAGGACCGAGCCACCGTCTGGACGCTGATCGACGGTGCCGACGGCAATCAATACATCAACAACGGCCATCATCCGGTAAATCGTATCGGCTATTTCATCAGCACCGTGCCGGTGCCTGAAGGGACCTGCATCGAGGTCCGCATTCCCTTTGGGAAAAGGGAGTAGGAGGCGGCCGATGATCCCGACCACCACCATCAACCCGTTCTACGCCGAGCGCAGAACGCGGCGTGCGGCCCTGCCCAAATGCGGCTATCTCGACGACGGTATACGAAGAGTCACGATCGGTAACGCTACGCTTTACCGCGCAGATTGTTTCGACGTGCTGCCGCAGCTCTCAAGCGTCGGAGCGGTAATCACTGATCCGCCCTACGGCATCGGCTTCAGCTACCGAAGCTATGACGACGCACCGGAAAAATACGATGCTATGATGACTTGGCTCGTCCCCGAACTGATACGGGTCACTAACAACGGGCCGTGCTTCGTTTGGCAAAGCCCGTTAAAAGCGTCACAGTGGCACCGGTACTTTCCGGACGGCTATCGCATCGTCGCCGCCTGCAAGATTTATCCCAGCCGCGGTCGCTCCGTCTGCCTGGCCTGGGATCCCGTGATCTTCTGGAGCGGCCGGTCGCTGCTGCGCGACGAACTGCCCCGCGATTGGCACGTTGTCGATCTGCGGCTATGGAACGGCTACCACGGCGACAACCCCGTACCGTGTCCGCGCCCGCTTGCGCAGATTCGCTATTTCTGCGACTCGGTGTCCGCCGACACGATTCTTGACCCTTTCATGGGAAGCGGAACCACGGGTGTCGCCGCGATCATGGCCGGCAAGCGGTTCATCGGCATCGAGCAGGACCCGGTCTATTTTCACTACGCATGCAAACGCATTGCGGAGGCTGCGATCAAATCGGGGTATTGTCCACCGTGACAATGAAAAAACATTTACTTTCCCGCTGGATTCAGGCACTCTGGCTCTATGACTTGGAACGGAGGCCGTATGGTGTCGCACAAGGATGTTGACTTCTCGCAGCTAACGCCGGACGAACGTATCCTGCTTGCACAGGACCTGTGGGACAGCGTGCTCACCGCCAATCGAGCTCCCGCTACGACGCTTGCGCAGCGTGCCGAAGTCGAGCGGCGCATCGCTCTGGCCGACAGTGGCCAAATGCCGGCCCGTACCTGGGCTGCCATCAAAGCGGCAAAGCCTCCCAGGGAATGAGACTTCCACTTGCCCTTCTTAAGTGCGCCGAGGCTGATATCGATCACGCGGTGGCCTGGTACGGACTCCAGCAACCCGGCCTAGGTCAGGCGTTTTATTCCCAGGTCGCACATACGCTCGATGCCATCGAGCACTTTCCCGAGAGCTACCAGGTCGACTTCGGAGCGGTCCGCCGCGCGATTACGCACCGTTTCCCATTCGCCATCTACTACCGAGTTCTCCCGGACGCCATTCAGGTCGTCGCCATTCTCGATTGCAGGCTCGATCCGACCACGGCCCGCGCTCGCGTCGATACCGAGCGTCACCACTGAGCCCAATTCCGTTCCAGTCCGAGAAAAACGCTGATGTATCCTTGCCTCAGCGAAGTAGCTGACTGAATGTGCAGGCGAGCATCCTCGCCCGCCTGCCAGTTTCCGATTCGGAAGCCCATTCTCAGAGAATAGAAGCTACAGACACCTCCCCGCTGCTTCGCAGCGGATTATATTCTCTGCGAATGACTTCCCTTCATAATTCCATCGTTCAGAAACAAATGTTGAGCGCTTTCAGGCGGGAAGCGGCAAGTTTCGTGGGTATGTGATTTGGCCTTCTGCCGCCTTTGCAAGCAGAGACGCCCATCGATTGCAAAACTCATCCGAATTCTCGTCATCGATTGGCTTTGGTCCCCACGCGAACTGGTACAAGCCCACGACTTGCGCGGCTGCCTCGTCCGCGTGATGTATGTCATGTGTGAGCGCGAAGGGTGCGAATTCGGGCCGTGGATGGGAAGTTCCGCCAATTAGATTCGAAAAGTACGATACCTCGTACCAGCGATATTCATCGGCAGGTTTCATGCGAGCATACCAAAGAGATGCGCTCCATTCGTACGCCGGGTTTGCCTGCTGAATCAAGATAGTGGCTCCGGCTACGACGTCCCATTGGGATCGCGCGAATTCACCGAGCGCAATTGCGTCGCCAAGGAAGGATACGCGCAGTGCCGCCTCTCCAAGACGTACGCGTAACGGGATTACCGTTTGAATTGCTGTTGGCGCGGCTCGAATGATCCGTGCGAAAAGATCGTCGATGAGATCGCGCAACACCAGTTTCGCATCATCAGCCAATCGGTCCCGACGTTGTTTACCCGACACATCGACACTTTGTCGCGCATCAACCTCGGACTCCCGTTGTGCCACCGATGCTCCTACTGAGGCTAAGGCCACAAAGCCGGCCCCGGTGTCAGCAGGCACGGTGGCTTCGGAAAGGAGGCGAATTGTGCGCGACAGAACTGGGCGCGCGGCGGGCGACTTACGAAGCATCATGCCAACAGCGGAGCACAACCGACGATCGACTCTGTCGAGTGGGGGCGGCTGATCGTGCTGGTGCTGGCGACCGAACTCTTCAGTGCTTGGTCCGGCGAACGGCGGTTTCCCAGTAAGTAGGGCGTACGCGATGCAGCCTAGCGCATAAATGTCTGTGGCACCCGACGACTGCTCGAATCGCCATTGTTCGGGCGCCGCATATGGCGCGCTAAGGCAATCCTTCAGCGTGTTCAAGGACGTTGATTCCTCAATGAAGCGCGCAATTCCAAAGTCGGCGATCTTCCAATTTCCTTCGTGCAGCAGCACGTTGCCAGGCTTTAAATCGCGGTGAACGAGTTGTCCCACTTCCGACAAGCCATTGGCTATTTGGAGCAGCACGCCGGCAGCTTCGGTGTCAGAGAGGTTTCCGCGACTGCTGATTTCGTCCTGAAGGCTACGATCCGCGCGGGCCATGACGACAAAATAAGATCCGGATTCAGAGTCTTCGCCGGCATCATACATCGGGATGACCTGCGACAGTTGTTTTCCAGCAATTTCAGAAGCGATCCGCAGCTCCCGATGGGCGGCATCCCCCGCCGAAAGCTTCAGTCGCTTAACGGCTACCGGGCGACCGTCTTTATCGGTGCCAGCATACACCGTACCGAATCCGCCGGCTGGACCGAGTTGCAATTGTGGATCAAATGACCATGATCCTCGCGGCAAATGAATGGAGATCAAGAGCTACCTCTTCACGACGAATCCTGCGCTGTGAATTCGAAAGCACACGTTGCCCCTAATAATCTGGCTCATTATATCGCCTTCGTGCCAATTTCCGCATCTGGCCAGCGACGACGAAGGCTATCACCGAAGCCCATTCGCCTAAGATTGGATTGTACCGGAACAAAATCCCGCGACTCGGCCTGATCCAGGTGCCGCGGCGTACGAAGATGTAGGCAGATTCGCTGCCAGAGCAATGCAATCCAGATCAACTGTTTTCCAGGCCCATCGACCCAAAGCGGTGAGCCCAGTGGTCCCTGGCATGCACGTCCGAAGGATTTAGATGCCGTTCGGTGCGACGGCGGATTCCCCCCTTGCCCCAGTAGCTGACTGAACGACAGGCAGGATTCCGTCGCTGCCTATCGGTCACCCGACCCAAAATCCCATTCTCAGCGAATAGAAGCTACAAACACCTCCCGCTGCTGCGCAGCGGATCTTGGCGCCGTGCGAAACGAGCTAGCCTTTGATAAAATGCGCTCCGCGCGGCAGGATCCAGTCTCTCTTTCTCCCGGAAATGTACTTGGCAAAGCCAGTCATGCCAACGACGTGCTTTTATATCTATTTGGCGAAATCGCCTGCGTCACTGCCTGCTCCATCGACCGTCTTTTACTGCATTGACGATGCAGCTTTGGCAGAGCAATTATGCGAACTCTTCAACCAAGAGTATGGCACCGATACATGTTTATCGCTCTGTGCATCCTCCGAGTCGGTTTCGCCTCAAGATCAGCTGCTTTTTGATGAAGCTCTTGACGAGTTGAGACTCTATGACGATCCCGATCCGGGCATCTACGATATAACTCCAACGCAGCAAACGCTGGATTGCGCCCAATTCGCAATTCGATTGCAGCGATGGGAAGACCTGCTAAGAGCCCGCTTGCCCGCACCTCAACAAGAACCTCGTCCCGAGAATCGGGATATTGATGAGCCGGCCCAGCAACTTGAGGAGGCATTGTTGGCGTTGCACAAAGCCGTCGATCACCATCGTCTCACCTTCCTTTTTTTTGCCAATCCGCGACGTTTTAATCCACTGAATCTTGGGACTTCGTGGGAAACTTTATACCGTGACGAGCATCCACAGACGCGCATTCCCGTGGAAGCGGTGGATGACGACGGTGAATTCTTATTCAAGTACCGATGGACCCTCGACTGTTTTGCTCAAACAGCTATCAGCCGATTCGGCCCCGGCGATGGTGACAGAGCAGTGGTTATTGGCCCGGAAGGGGAATTTGTTCCCGTCGAAGGGGGATCCCAGCCGCATTGGTCTCTAGACGAAATTGCTTGTCAACATTTGGAGCAGTCGTCCGATCGAATTCTGAATGCCTGTAAACAACTGCTCCGAATGGATGCACGGCGTCAATTCCATGAGCTTATACAGCATTCCCCGGCGCGTCATACACGATGAAGGGCAAACTAGATGGTATGCGCCCGTCCTGGTGCGCTGGGGGTACCTTTCGCGATTGGACGAAATAATTTCGCGGCTGAAAGCTGCTGAGATCGATTACGGCGATTTTGGAATTACTATAGGCGCGCAGGATAATCTACATGTGGCTGAGCGACACTTGTCGGATCTTGGGAAGACCGCGAAGAAATTCCAAATTGCATTATCCTTCGCCGGCGAACATCGTGCCTTTGTAGATCAAGTCGCCGCCTGTCTTGCTACTGTCGCTGGGCGAGAACGGGTTCTTTACGACAAATATCACGAAGCTAATTTCGCACGTATTGATCTAGATACTTATCTACAAGACCTCTATCACAATCACGCCGACCTAATCGTCGTGTTCCTCTCCACTGAATATGAGAGCAAGGAGTGGTGCGGCCTCGAATGGCGTGCAATCCGTGACCTCATAAAGCAACGCAAATCCGAGACCATGATGTTATTTCGGTTCGACAGCGCAGCGCCCCTTCCAGGCTTGTTCTCGATCGATGGTTACATTTGGATTGGTAGTCGCGATCCAATCGATGTCGCAAGATTAATTCTCCAACGCTCGGCGAATATGGATTAACGGCGACACACTGCGGAAGCGACGACAGCTCGGCAGTAATTTTGAAGAACTTAGCTCGACGCGAGGAACTTATAGATCACGTATGATAATTCTGGGAGCGCACGATTAGTTGATCGGTTCGAACAGAAGGCCGCAGCCCTGAAGAAGCCCTTGCTCAATGCTTCTCGCCACGATAGACATGGGTCAGTGAAGCCACCGGCACATTGATGATGGAGCTATCCGCTGTGTATAGCCTGCTTGTTTCGCATCAGTTTCAGGACTGGGATGAGGGAACTGTGCGATTCGACAGAAGTCGCTTCCTAGAATACACGTCCGAGTCCATCGGACAACAACTCCAGTTGCTATCGGTGGAGGCCATCGATTGCATTAAGTCGTGGCCGTGCGTGCTGATGAATGAGGGGCGCGGCGAAGGGTTGGTGCGTATAGCCCGTATCTTGGACCTTAACCCAGGCAGGGACATTCAGGTTAAATTCAGCCTATGTCCAAGCACGGCCCCGATCCTGAACGATGACATATGGCGATCGCGGGACGAGCTGGATATCGAACAGTTTGAGTTCAGTCGAAGCCACTGGGCAATAAAGGAAAGAGATCTATTCTCAGTTCTTGGCGAAGCCGGCCACGAGTTTAAAACCTCCGATATCAGCCTTTTCGAAAAAAAGCCTCTTCCCGCCCCCACCCGAGCATCGCTTCTTGCAGCCAAAGACGTGATCTCAGAATGGAGCCATGCTCAGATTGATAACATGTTACTGGAAGCGGGTGTGCCAGGACTTTCTGCTGGACGGGATTTAGGCGGGCGACGCGATCGAGCAAACGCTATCGTTCGCTTTGCGATCGATAATCCAGCGGCGATGACAGCAGAAAGGTCGCTGTTCTCTGCATATCTTATGAAGCGGGTCTCCGCGACAAGAAGTGACGTCGCAATAAAGACCTGGCCGACTTTGAATGAAGGCGCGGAGGCAGGCAGCTCAGCCAGCGATACCAACTCTTCCGGTCGCTCGCCGAATCGCGTCTTTGTAGTTCACGGTCAGAACGAGACCGCCCGCACCGCAGTTGTCTCTTTTCTGAAAGGCCTAGGGTTGGTGGGGATTGTTCTTCATGACCAACCCAACATGGGGCGCCATCTTCTCACCAAGTTTATCGAAGAAGCAGAGTTGGTGACTTTCGCAGTAATACTGATGACCGATGACGACGTGGGAAGCGCGAAGGGAGGAGGTCTCCGGCCACGCGCTCGGCAAAACGTGATTTTGGAATTAGGCTATTTCTTGGCGCATCTCGGTCAGGCGAAGGTGTGCGCGCTGATTACGCCTGGCCTCGAAACGCCGTCAGATTTCGACGGCATAGTTTACATCCGCATGGACGATGAGGGGGGATGGAAAAAAGAGCTTAAACGTGAACTCGTGGCCGCTCAAATGCCCGTAATCTAGAGGCGATGGCGTTCTCCGATACGTTCCACGCCCGCGCGAATGGCGATAGAATTTGTGCAGCCTTGAAGTGCTAGCAGTGCCGCCACTCCGAGCTAATCATCACGTAGTCGCCTCGAAGGAAAGACGTTTTGCCATTTCGCCGATAACTGATCGAGGCCCAGTCCAGGGCACGTTGGTCGCAAGAGCAATCTACAAGACTTCAGGGTTCTTCCGAATTATGGGTAATTGCCTTTCGGCGATTTCGACGCTTGACGACCTACGGAGTTTAGTCCAGCGGACGATTTGCGACCGGCATCAACTGCTGCCGGGAGCCTTTCATTTTCACGAAAAGGTCCTCGCGAAACACGGAAAGAGGTGCGGTCT
>DASYDW010000050.1 GCA_036499395.1 Pirellulales bacterium | reverse complement strand
ACGACGGGCCTGCGCGTTGGTGGGCATCTGGCCGCGGATCATGCGGTACGAGTCGGTGAAGGATCCGCAGGACGCGTTGCGGATCAGGTTGAAGGACCTGGCGGCGAGCCGGGTGCGTTACGGGTACCGCCGGCTGCACGTGCTGCTGGACTGGGAGGGGTGACCGGATTTACCGGCAGGAAGGGCTGATGTGAGGACGAAGCGGCAGCGTCGCCGGGTGTCGGCGAAGAACCGCCAGGAGCGTGTTCCTGCTGTCGCGGCAAATGAGCGCTGGTCGATGGACTTCATGTCGGACCAGTTGTCCGACGGCCGGTGGATCCGGGTGTGACGATAGTGGATAATTTTACTTGTGGGAGCTTGGCCGCGGAGGTAGAATCGCGGTTCACGGGACACGCGGTGACTACGGTGCTGGCGCGGGTCGCGAGGCAATGCGGCTCCCCGAAGACGGTCCGGGCGGAAAACGGCCTGGAGTTCACGAGCATGGCGCTGGACCAGTGGACGTACCTGAACAAGGAGACCCTCGACTTCAGTGGGCTTGGAAAGCGTCGCACATTCAATAGTTTCGAGCGTTGCACGATAGCAGTCTGAGGCGCCGGCATGGACGAACGCGGTGTTTTCCCTTCTCAACACCGCGTTTGGCGTGGAGAACGCGGCGTCCGTCCATGGTGCAACCCTCAAAGAGCTGGAAACACGGCCAATTCCCGACGGGTTAGTTATCCGGATAGATTCTAAAACGAACGCGTTAACTTCAGCAGGAGCCGCATGTTCAAGCGTCAGGCATTCAGCCTCATCGAATTACTGATGGTCATTGGGATCATCTCACTTCTGGTTGGCATGTTACTTCCTGCGTTGTCGAAAGCGCGCCGATCCAGTCAGAGTGTTCAGTGTCGCTCGCAACTGAGACAGCTCGGAATAGCATTTCACATGTATGCGTCGGCCAATCGGGGTTATCTTCCAAGTTGGTCGGGGGTTCACTTTTATCCCGATGCCAAATACAGCGAGGTCGATGGTGACCAGGATGGATTATCGTGGACCGAACAGTTGATGCCATATTACGTCGCGCCGGACTCTAAATTGTATCAGTGTCCGAGCTTCCCGGTTGAAGTAATCACGTACTTCATCGAAGGGCGGTGGGAATCTATGCAGGGACAAACGTCGATCAAACTCGGGTCGATCAAAAAGGCTTCGGAGTTTGTCATATCCGGCGATTGCACTTGCAAAGCTTGGTATCCGCCGCCATACGGAACATGGACGCAAATCGATCAATGTGACAAAGACGACGCCAATTCGCCCTGTCTGCTATTTGCCAACGAGCCAGACGGTTTGAATCTCCATTCGGATGGCAACAATGTTTTATTCTCCGACAGTCATGTTGGGGCGTTTCGTCAGTATGACCCAAGCCGGATGACATTTAACCCAAACAGGATGCAATCGTACAATGACTGTACAGCAGATTGATGGCGATCATAAATGCATGAATGACTGGCAGACACCGCTACTTGTTGCGCGAATGATCCAAGTCGATCCCAAGCCATATCTCAAGGCGATTCATCGGACCGAATCGTTGTTCTCATCACTGGATCATGTGGAGAAATTTCGCAGTCTCATGTTCCGCGGGAATCTTTTCCTGATGGCAGATCGGCCGTCGTCTGCAAAGCAGTTGTTCGAAGAGATTGAACGTGTCGAGCTAAGCCACCGCGCTCCGCGTACTTGCATGTTAAACGCTACGGATAACATTGCTCGGGCGATTCATGCAGAGGATGGTTCGCTCTTGAGCGAGCCGAGGCATACCTTCAAGCAAAAGTGCAATCTAAAAAGTGAGATTATTTGTGGGTGAGTGCCTCTACCGTTCCGCGGACGCAGCGAGAACATTTTTGTGGATTTGTTTAAACGTCCGCAGCGAGCCCGCGACTTGTCTATGCGTGCGAGATGCGATCGCCGTGGCGAGTAATGAACGCCGGCAACGGCTTGGGTTGTAGATAATTTTGGAGCCTGTGCAGCGACGAATTATTTGTTTTCATTGTGCCGGCGGAAATGCCGCGATGTTTCAGTCGTGGCGGCAATGGCTTCCGTCGGATACTGACCTGTGCGCCGTAACTTTGCCGCGCGAAACCAGAACATCGGCGGCGAAATCGCGAGAGGAATTGGAGCAGCGGTGGGAGAGGCTTATCGAACACACGATTGGTCGACTTGAGCCCTTGCTGAAAATACCTTTCGTCCTCTTCGGGCATAGTATGGGTGCGCTATTAGCGTACGAGATCGCTCGCCGATCACAATTGCGTGGACGAAAAGCACAGAATCTGATCGTCTCGGCGCGTGCCGCTCCGCAGAATCGAGTTATCAGCGGAGTCCGCGAAATGTCCGATTCTGAGCTGATGCACTATCTGGTCCTGCTAGGCGGGACGTCTCCCGGAGTTTTTAAAGACCCGGAATTATGCGCGATGGTGGTCGCGCAGGTGCGCGATGATATGGGCCTTTGTGATGCGTATGCGCCAGGCAAGCTTGATCGGCTCAATACGCCGCTCACAATTTTCGGCGGCAACGCTGATCCTACAGTGTCAATGAAGCAGTTAGACGGTTGGCGCGAACTGACTATCGGGCGAACTGCAATGCATATTTTTCCAGGCGGCCACTTTTACCTGATCCCGCCGAGCATTAAGTTTCAGAATGTGGTATTGGAATGTTTGGAATCGTGTTAGCCGAGTCGCTTGGTATGTCCGAACCCGAACTGCTCCCCGATGTGACGAAAATGGGGAATGACCATATCCATGTATGGCATGTGTCGTTGGCGCAATTGGCGTCGGCTCGTTTTCCGGTCGAATTGTTGACTGCGTCTGAACAGCAGCGGGCGGCCGGCTATCGTTTCGACGCCGATCGGCAGTGCTTTGCTTGGGGGCGTTCGCTCGCACGAATCTTGATTGGCCGTTATATGGGGTGTGAAGCAGGGCGCGTCCAGTTTTCGTTTGGAAGGTTTGGGAAGCCAATGTTAGTGCAGGAAGATGACTACGCGGGAAATTCTCTGTATTTTAATCTCTCGCACTCCGGCTCATACTTGTCACTTGGTTTTTCGCGAACGATGCCGCTGGGCATTGATATTGAGAAGGTCCGGCCGATTTCAAATATTGCCACTCTAGCGGCGCGGGTGTTGGCCGCTGGGGAACTCGAATACGTTATGTCGTTGCCCGCCGAAGCGCGGGATCGTGGTTTTCTTCGTTGCTGGACGCTGAAGGAAGCTTCGCTTAAGTTATCGGGGGCCGGCCTTTCCGCAGAACCTAAGGAGGTATTGGTCGATCCGTGGAAGGAAGAATCATTGATTCGCTCCGATGGCTGGCATGGGCTTGAAACACGCTGGATGCGCGTCTTAACGCCAGCGTCTGGATATATTGGCGCAGTCGCAGCTGCGGCGAGTCCAGAAGAGGTGCTCGAGGTGTGCTGGCCATGATCAAACGCGTACATAAGCCAATATCTTCGGCTTCTCTTGCATCACGGCAGAGGGGCGCTGTTTCGGGCGAGGAACAGTCAGATGTCGCGCGGCTGGGACGCGTCGGGGGATCGCTGGCCATCGTGCTCGGCGCTATAGCCGTCCTGGGCGGTGCTGCGGTTCATCCCGCGGTCGTGAATCGCTTTCTGACGGACGTCAACGAACGTCGGGAGGCATTAATGAGTTCTTCAATTTGTGTCGCGCTGATCGGAGTCGGTCTGATCGTTGTGGGCGCCTGGGCCTTTCGCTCCAAGCGGCCTATCGCTGGCCGCGGGGTTTTGGTGATAATTTCACTGGCCGTGGTTATCGTGGTCGATAGGGCGCTACTCGTTATCATTGGGGTCGCGCCTGTCGTTCCAGATACTCAACTTTATTATCGGCTGCGTCCGAACCACCGGACATTTTGGGGACACGGTGAGGTCTTGGCCACAAATGGAAGTGGGTACTTTGACCGGGAGTTCATTGCGACTAAACGCCTTGATGAACTCCGGATTGCAATGATCGGAGACTCGCTGGTGTGCGGATGGAATTTGTCGCTTCCTTCGACGCTTCCAAAGACACTGGAGCGAGCGCTTGACCAGTCCGATGTCATGAAACGCCCGCATGATGTAATGAACATGGGAGTTCCAGGGTATTCGACGTGGCAGGAGGTCGAACTGGCTCGCGAATCTTTACGTTACAAACCAGATGTAATGATGATCGTCTTTTGCATGAACGACTTCACTGCCGGCCGGGAATGCCCATCGCCGAACGGCGGTCGCGGGGTGGTCCCGAGTCGCAGTCGCCTGGTGGGATATCTCTGGAACGAAACCGGCTATGGACGCGTGTTGATCAAATATCTTTATCCCGCTCAGGATGAGTGGTCTGTGGGGCAGTTGGCAAGGCAGCGCGATCGCGAAGAGCTACTTTCCGTTAACGTGTCCGCCGCGCTGCGAGCAAAACTAGACGACTGCCTGTCGCAGTTGCAAGAGATTTACCGTCTAGCCAAGTCGGCAGGAGTGCGGCCGGTTCTTGTAGTGGCTCCGATGAGATTTCAGATCTATGAATCGGCTACGCGCACAGTTCAGAACATCCTGCTGGAGCATGCGCGCGGTAACGACGTCGATGTGGTCGATCTCGCCCCTGCCTTCACCGAGTTGCTGAAAGCACGTATGCGGCATGTTATGGCCAGTACCAAGCCGTCGGCGGAGAGTCTGTTGGGTCGGTATTTTATGGATGACTGCCACTTCTCCAGCGAGGGCAATCGGGTAATTGCTGATCAGCTTTTGCGTCATCTCGAAAGCCAACACGTCGTAGCAACCTTGCCGGGATCGCATCCCGATTTTACATTGGAGCATCGTACTGAAGTTGATGGTCGTAACTTTGTTCTTGATCACGTCATTACTGCCGACCGCATTTCCGTGCGTCCGGCTGAGGGTGGCGGCGCGCTGACTGTAAGACTGCTGTGTGTCCGGACAGCTCAATCGGAGTCCGAGCCGTACTTTAGCGAGTCTATGGAGCTAACCACAACAGTTCTGAAGGGGCGCACACTCCGTCTGCAATATGATCCGACCATGAGTGCAGCCGATGGCGAGGGAAATCTCTTTTGCTACGTATTCGCGGAAAACTCTATGCTGAACATGAAGTTGATTCGCTTTGGGTGGTCGCGGTATCTTACGAAGTACGGCAATGGAATTCACGGCAGCGAGCTAACGGCTGCTGAGCACGCGGCGTCTGAGCAGAAAGTTGGGATCTGGAAAAGGCGATAACATCTCACTGCCTGGTCGCTGGCCGTTCTCGTTCGCTATTGATAATGATCGTTTGGTCGTGTGGTTTGATATAAACAATGAATCAGAATAGATCTATTTTGGAATGCCGCAGTCTCGTCGAGTTGCTGGAGCAAAGAGCGACGTTGACGCCAAACGCGATTGCATATGTTCGATTGGAGGACGGGCGCACCGAATCGGACTCTCTGACCTACGCACAAATGGATCGTCGTGCTCGTGCGATTGCGGTTCGACTGCGATTGCGATATGCGCTGGGAAGCCGGTGCATGCTTTTGTTCACGCACAGTTTCGATGCGATGGTCGCCTTCATGGGGTGCCTTTATGCCGGCATGGTGCCCGTACCGATCCCGGCGCCTGTTGGATCTCGCGTCAAGCGAGCGTTGCCAAGAGTCGAAGCCGTTATGCGAGACTCGCAAGCTATAGCGATTCTCTCGACATTTTCGACCGCGTCCTCTCTGAGCAGCGAGCACGGTTTGCAACAGCTAGGAGGGATGGACATCTTTCATCTGGAGGATGTGCCGGATCATTTGGCGGATCAATGGAGCATACCGCCGACTGACCCGAGGGGGGTCGCTTACCTTCAATACACGTCTGGTTCGACGTCCAGCCCTAAAGGAGTAATGGTATCACACCATAATATCCTGCATCATTCCGAATGTTTGCGGAAGGCGTGGGGATATGACGAATCCAGTGTCTCAGCAACGTGGATGCCATATTATCACGACTATGGATTGGTCGATGGTCTCATTCAGCCATTGTACTCAGGGATTCCATGCTATGTGATGTCGTCACTCGCCTTCATTAAGCGGCCGATCCGATGGTTGGAGATCATTTCGCGATACGGCGTGACGCATAGCCAAGGGCCGAATTTTGCCTACGAGTATTGCATTCGTCGCATAGCGACGCAGGATTTGGACAACGTCAACTTGATCAGTTGGCGCACGGCGAGCAATGGTGCGGAAACCATCCGTGCCGAAACCGCCGAGCGATTCATCGCCAAATTTGCGCCATTTGGCTTTCGACCGGAGGCCTTCTTCCCCACGTATGGTTTAGCGGAGGCAACGCTAGTGGTCTCTACCAAAAGGCGAGAAACGCTATGGAACTGTGTTACCGTGGATGCCCACGCAATGGAGCGGTGTCGCGTGGTGTTGACAAGTTGCGCATCAAGAGCTGCGCGGCGAGTAGTGAGTTGTGGAATCGCAGCGCCCCACGTCACAATAGCCATTGTAAATCTGGATTTGCGCCAGCGATGTTCAGCCAACGAAATCGGTGAGGTATGGGTCTCGGGGCCATCGGTGACACAGGGCTATTGGAATCGTCCCGAAGAGTCCAGTAAATTATTCGAGGCTCGAATCGTCGGCGATCCCCGACCCTATCTGCGAACAGGCGATCTGGGCTTTGTCTTGAATGATGAAGTGTTCATCACCGGGCGATTGAAAGACTTGGTGATTGTAGCTGGCGCTAATCATCATCCGGAAGATATAGAGTGGACTGTGCAATCAGCGCATGCCGCTATTCGGGCAGACGCAGTCGCAGCTTTTTCAGTGGATCGCGGTGGGGAGGAACGGCTCGTTGTAGCGGCGGAGTTCGAAAAAGTCGGCAGTGACCTTACGGAGGTGGCCGAATCAGTACGGGCAGCGCTTGCCGAGGTTCATGACCTTCAACTCGATACATTCGTTTTTCTTCGGCACGGTGAGATTCCTAAGACATCAAGTTTCAAGGTACAACGATACGCATGCCGGCAGGCGTTTCTGGATGGTCAGTGGCGTGTCGTAGGGATTTGGAATGCGCCGTCGGGGCAGGGCGTTTCGTTAAATGAATTTGACGACATGGGCGTCTCCAAGCAGCGGGCGCCCTTGTCATCACCAGAAGCCGCTACGGCGAAATCCGGCTCGCCAGTGACGGACCCGGCTGAATCAGCTCCCGATCGTAAGATGCCACCGGGATACGCGGAAATAACCGATTGGTTATGCGCACGCATGTCCCGGTTGACCGGTGAGGCCGCCCGGCGGCTTGATTGGAACGCGCCATTTTCCTCCTATGGAGCGACCTCACGAGAACTCGTTTCGCTCATAGGCGAATTGGAGCAGTTTCTCGGAACATCATTGTCGTCCACACTACCGTGGAATTATCCGACGATACGGTCGTTGGCTTCGTTTTTAGCAGGAGGTACGACCCGGAGAGTGCCGGATGCTGACACGAGCGAGTCCCATGTCGATCGTCGCGTAACGGAGTCCCGTGAAGGGATAGCGGTGGTGGGGATAGGTTGCCGATTTCCGGGCGGTGGCCGCGGCCCTGGAGGGTACTGGCAGATGCTGCGTGGTGGCCGCGACGCTGTGGGGGATGCGCCGGAGTGGCGCGGCCTGGGTGCGGGATTG
>DASYDW010000049.1 GCA_036499395.1 Pirellulales bacterium | reverse complement strand
CTCGTGTTGCTCCTCGACGATCCCTTCTTCCTTCATCAACCGCCCGACATACTGCTTCCAGTCTTCTCCCGTGTCACGGCGGAGAATGCTCTTCATCGCCGCATTCGCCTCCAGCGTCGTGCTGTCGACGCCGACCGTCTTTAGCATCGGCACACGTTTTGATTCGCGCACACGGTAAATGTGATGACGATCTTCAAGCCGCCGCGGACATCGTTTGGCATACTGGGTTTGAGCATGACTCTTCGATTCCCATCGGACGACTGTCGGAGCGCATTCGGCGATGGAATCTCATACCCGACCAACCCTGGCTGATCGTCCTGATCGAGGATGTTCGTTCCAACGACGAACTTCTGGCACTCATTCAGCAGCCGTGGTCCGAGTGGGGTATACGGCTAGTCGCAACTGTTTCGGAACGCCTTGGAGTCTGGCTTTCCGAGCAGAAGACTAATCGTCAAGTGGAGATTCATGCAGTCGAACGATTCACACAGGCGCAGCTGCGCGACTACCTTCGACGTTCTGGTCGGGAATGGGCAGGTATTCCACCGGATGTCGCCGAACATTTACGACTGCCACTGCTCGCGAGCATCTACTGCCAGTTCAATGCTGATCCAACATGGCGACCAACGAGCGAATACGACGTTTTTGCTCCGTTATGGGAAATGTTGCGAACGCATCTCAGCCAAGCGAATCATCCGGATGATCAAGCCAACCTACGAAATCTGGCCGGGAGCCTGCTACTTCCCGGTACGGAGTATCCTTGGACGTTGAAATCGTGTCGGGATTCAGGGCTCGATTCAGAAACCATAACTCGGTTGGAGAATCTCGGATGGCTTAGCCGACAAAATGGGCGCGTCGCGATGTGGCACTAACCGTTGGAAGTGGCCATGCGAGCAACTGCACGACTACGTGCTCCTCATGGCAAATACCGGCCTTCGGCCGGACGAAGCCGCTCGCCTTGAGCATCGAGATGTGAAGGTCGTCAAGGATCAAGACAGTTCACAGGTGATTCTCGAAATTGAAGTGCGTGGCAAGCGAGGGGTCGGCTACTGCAAAAGCACAGCCGGAGCTGTCGCGCCGTTCCGTAGGCTTTGTGCGAGGAACAAGCCGCAGCCGACCGATCCGGTTTTTGTCGGCAATCATCGGGAGCTGTTGAATACAATTCTGGCAGAACTCAATCTGAAACTAGATCGCGATGGCAATCGGCGTACCGCATACAGTTTGCGACACACGTACATTTGTTTGCGGCTTATGGAGGGTGCGGACATTTACCAGATTGCCAAGAATTGCCGCACCAGCGTCGAAATGATTGAGACGTATTACGCGGCACATCTCAAAACGACCCTGGATGCGTCGGCCATTAATGTGCGACGCTCGCGACATGCCCCGAAAGGCAACGCAGCTTGAACCGACTCGTGCGATTTTCGTTGGCACGCCGCGTCGAGCAAGCTATAGCTATTCGTGTGCGGGCGTGGCGAAACTGGTAGACGCACGAGACTTAAAATCTCGGTCCCTTGAGGGAGTGCCGGTTCAATTCCGGCCGCCCGCACCAGCCAGGATTGTCACAGTATCGTCGACTTAACAAAATCGTCTTCGAATGGTGGCAGAACATCGGAATTTCCCAATAGAAATCAGTGTTGCTGGTCTGATCACGGTTCCGCGTCTGATGTCCGAGGTGACGGATCGCGCGGCCGAGTTATCGGCGTGGAATCGTGTGGGCGATTTTGTCGGCGAGATCGTGACCAAGGCGATGCAAAGGCGCCGACGTGATCGCAGCTCCTGGTAGATTCGCCCTCGCGTTGGCGTTTGCAGCCGACGTCTTCCTTTACTATGAATGGGACAAACCATCTTAGTGTGTCCCTGCGAACGAAACCTTTCTTCCGAGAGTGTTTTCATCTAATTTCTATGGAATCTTGCTATCGGTTCACGCCAGTGCCAAAATGACACTGTTTGCCAGTGCTGTGAATCGTACCAGGAGGTGGAGTGATGAGCACGCAGTGGTGGTTTAAATCGCTTGGTCAGGAATTCGGTCCCCTCTCTTTTGACGATCTTGTGAATACGGCTCGCAATGGGGCACTGGTTGCGACTGATTTTGTTCGCGACGAAAGCTCGGTATGGCGCCCCGCTGATTCCGTCGAGGGGCTCTTCCAGGTTGCGCCAAAGGACGAATGGCTCATCGAAGTCATCGGCCAGACGCTGGGGCCGCTCTCGCTTGCGGATGTCGCAAAAATGATCCGAGAGCGCAAACTCATGCCGAGCGACCGCGTTCGACGCGATGACTTCTCTGAGTGGCAAACGATCGGCGCCATTCTCAAGAAATGGAATGCTGCCGCTCCTGGAGACACTGCCGAGCGTCCTACCGGACCAGGACCGACAACAGCCGATGAGTTGGAATCGCTGATCTTGTCCGTCTTGGGCGCCCCGAGCGAAAGCCGATCAAAACCAAGCCTGGTGGAGCTTGGGCTGGCCGAAACGCCCGATATCGAAACCATAGAGTCTGCACGAGTGCTCCGGCATGAGGTAACCGTCGATTCGCCCAATGCGGATGCCAAAAACGTCGGCACGCGCTGGTCACCCATGAATTTGTTTCGACGAGGGTTGCCAGAATCTAAGGCGGGCGAGCCAGTCGCTCCAGTCGAAGCAGAGCCCGTAATTGAGCCGAAGGCTACCCAAGTTTTGCTGCCGCCGATCGAGCGGCAATTCGATGCAGCTAAGCCCGACGAGGAAAACGCTGCAAATCAAGGCCCTCGCAGAATTTCATGGCTGGAAAGCCTACTTTTGGTCGGCGGTATCGCTCTAGCTCTCCAGCTTTATCCGCCGGCAGCCTCAAAGACGCTCGCTGTGATCGATATCAGGGGTTGGACTTGGGGCAACTGGGTGGCTGCGGAAATAGCGATCGTCATAGCGCTTAGCGGCCTAGTCTTCTGGCGCCGCGGTTGACGAAGCGACAGCCATTCGCGTTCTGCTGCGCAGGGCTGACCAAGTGGCGATCGCCATCATGAGTGGAACGAAAACTGTAAGTACAAGTTGCCACGGCTCCCAACTTTTGAGAAGATTCCGTGAGCGGTTTTTCAATGATATCGATCCCGGCAATGGCGAGGAATGTCCGCGACGCGCTGCAAGCAGCCAGTCAAGTAAGTGATATTCCTCAAATGCCATCGACCAGCAATTATGGCCGTCGCCATCAACGGTAGAAAGATGCACGAGCTTCTCGGCCTTCTGCAAACGGTTGACAGTTTCCTTGATTCTTGCCTCAAGATTTGTGTCATGAATGGAATGGAAGGCCCAAACCGGGATGTCTATGTGCTGCTCGATGCCTTCAACTGGCGAACCACTCGACGCAAGTGGCGCTATGGCAGCGAATAGGCCTGGATTCCTCGCGGCGAGCTCCCAGCACGCGGTACCTCCTGACGACAAACCGGCTAATGTAACGTGGTCCGGATCAATAGGGTAGTCGTCGATCGTACGCCGTATCAAAGCCGCAACAAAATCCAGCACCTCACCCGGTTCGCCGTCTGCCTTTATGCCGAGCACTTGATGCCAACTCTCATCCTGACGCGGACACTGCGGAACCAGAAAGAAGAATGGATATCGGGCGCATTCATGCGGAGGCTGAAACACGAGAGTATCGGTCCACCGGAGCTGATGTACATTATCGTGTCCACTCTCCCCGAGCCCATGCAGCCACACAACGAGCGGCCGTGCCTGCATCTGATCGGCGGGAACGAATAATCGATACGGAAGTCGGCCGGGTTCCGCATTTACCTGCGGAATCTCAAAGTCATGAGCCTCCAGCATCGTGACGAAACTGGCCTGAAGGCCCGATGGACCGGGAGGAGCTGTAAGTGCCAAAAGAGTCAAGAGAGCGGACATTGTCCACCAAGCATGCCTAATGATCAAACCAAAACTATCGCTTCGCGGTTAGGCTTGCCAGCTTTACGGAGTCTTGCCGCCGAGTGGATCGGATTGAGCCGGCGTCATCCAACTCAACATCAATTTGGCATCCACATCGAAATCGATAGACTGAACATGGCCGTCGGCAAAGAGTACGTTCACCGTTTGCGCATGGAAGCTGAACAATCCTTCGCGATTGTCGGCTTGCACGAGTTTTGTATCTGAGCCGACGGTCTTCAATTGTTGCAAACTACGTGGATCGGCCCACGGCCGATCAAGTGGCTCATCTGCTTGGTAGCGGCCCCCCTTCAGCCAGTGTTCTGGACGGCCAGCGATCTCGATCATCGTGAACGTATTCGACAATCCGTCGGTGATTTCGGCGGCTGACAAGCCTCGACTGATTTCAGTTGAGCCCCCACCGGAATATAACGCGAGAACCTTGCTCGCCAAGTCTTGCGTAGTCGCGACGGGAAATGGGAACATGCTCTCCAGGCCATAGACTGCACTCTTTGGCAGCGCATAGCCACTTCGCTCGGCGATCCCCTTGTCCGCACCAAGTGCAATGGTGTAGTCCGCCAATGCCCCTTGATAAGTTGCCGTGTATTTACCGTCGAGATACTTTAGAAGCGGACCGGCTAATTTATTTTCGCGCACGGTCCTGGAAAACATGAGCGAGGGGACGAAGGTGCTTTTAAAATCCAGGTCACGACTGGGACCGGACGGACAGATTGCGAAAGGGAGTGCCGTCGAAATCACCGGCAAGTTGCTCTTCGAACAGAACATCTGACTGAAATCATATTGGGCCGCGAGACCCACTTGCTCAAAATGTGGAAGCAGATCAGCCATGTACGTGTGCAGCGCCCATTCAGAATCCTCTAAAGATTTGCCGTTAATCGAAATCGTCAGACTCGATGGGAAGTGACCGTTCTGAGATTCAAAGCTCGCGACCGCCAATCCGTACTGATGCAAGTTGTTCATACATTGCGTTCGGCGTGCCGCCTCGCGCGCGGATTGAATGGCGGGAATGCTCAATGTCACTAGGAGCGAAATGATGGCGATAACGAGTAGCACTTCGACCAGCGTAAACCCGGCAGATGGCTTCGTCCTTTGTGGCATGACACTCTCCAGACGTTTGCAGGTCGCTTCACCACAACTGACTACATGGTGCGTTAGAATTGCCGGTGCGGCAATAGGCAGACGTGGCTGACCAACTCAGGGTTTTAGCAGTTTCAGGTATTTATATCGAATGGGGATTCTTCGAACAATCTAGGTCCCGCGTTATATAACACTCAACTTATAGCTATTCAGGCGTTTGCCGGCGCGGGAAAGATGCTTGACGAGTCTTCGCCCCCCGTTATGATGATGCCTGCGGATTCTTAATGCGTGTTCACTCCAAAGCGGTCGAGCCCTAGAGGGGGTGACGGCAATGAATGAGCAGAGGCAGGCTGCCAACCCGGCAGAGGAGGACGCAAGCTCATTCCACAACGAGTATTGCCGGAGAGCTGAGCCTTATGACCGACTCCGGGTTGCCTTTGGTTTGTTGTTGATTTCTGCCGCGGATCTCAAGGCTCACCAATTGGTCACTAAGTCGCTGCTGGTAGCAAGTGCTCTAACCTCGCGTCGGGGTCTCATTCCTCTTACCGAGTTCGAGTCGGCGCTCGTTACGGGAGCATGGCCAGCTATCCTTCGAAGAATCGCCATTTTCAACTGTGTGGCTTCTACGAGTGTCTCGGTATATCAGAGCTTAACTGGCGCGAATTCGTTCGCTTTGGCCAATATAGGGCTTAAGTCCTTGGCTCACGTTTCAGTCGACCCGGCAGCCCTTGTCATTTTGGACTATTCCCGAGGCCGTCCGTTTCGAGAGCAACTGCAACTTTAATCGCGTTCTCAATCACACGGCAGCGATACCGTTTCGTTTCACCTAGGAGAATGAGAAATGAAAAGTCTTGTTGGTCCATGTTTAGTTCTGCTTGCGCTATCTGTCTCAGGGCTTCGAATGGATGACCCATCGGACGTCGCGGGAGGCTACGACGACCCACCACCACCAGCCAAATGTGCTGGTTTGAGTGGGACAGTCACTTGTTCCGCGGTTCCGACCTCTACAGCAGGATGCAGCACAACACTAAGTTCCTTTAAGAGTTGTGCCGAAGGCGATACGTCAAGCGCGACAGGTGGTACCTCCGTGCCAATGTGCGCAGGCAATCTGCCCGCTGGTTGCATTGAGGGCACTCGGACCCCACCGGTCGCTGGTTGCACAGGCGGGCCTTGCTGAAGACTTCCACTTTGTTCAACTTCGTACCTGATATCCAAGGCAGATCGCGCCGCGGTATGGGCATAACTGCCCATGCCGCGGTGCATCTTTCGACTTCTTGTAACCACCATTTAAGATTGTGCGTTTGAGGCTAAGTCGAACCGCGGCTTTCTCGCGCACCGCTCGCATTTGATTGGCCCCATCAAGGAACACCTATTTTGAAGACACATTCCACATAACGGCACGCGCCGTGCGCGTAGTGGGGGCCTACCTCCCTATCGGATTACACCGTCCAGAAATGCCCACTTCCAATGACTAGCCCCCATACTATTAAGCGGTTTGTGCGATCATTCGTTGTTCTCGTTTTGATAAACATATCGGTATCTGCAAAGGGGCAGGCGCTGGACCCGGCCCAATCTACCCGTGCCCTCATGACTTTGTTTGACAACTGCGAGTTCTCAGGGGAAGAGACCTTCAAGTTAGAACGACCTCACAACGCAAGCTATCTGTTCACGACCGAATTCGCAGGCTGGGTATGTCCCGAGGCGATGCTTAAACGAACATCTAGCGTGAAGAAACTGTTTAAGGAAGGCGATTCTATCGGTAAAGCAGCACCCCAACAGCAGTACCTTGAATGCAGCGAAGTAAGATGGACGCCAACCGGCTCCAGACTTCAAAGCGACTTGAGTATATCAGACAGAGCTTCCTGGCCATTTGGTACAGTTGCATCCGACACCGCGACTTTTCAGAGCGTTCTGCATTACCCATATGCCAAAGATGATTGGACATGGATGTGGGCTGATACGTTGCTTGGTGAATTCGTTTGTCACGGCAGGGCACCTTACCGGCTCGCGTTGATCGATATGGTAACAGAAAACGGCAAAGGCGGCTTTCGGCTCGCAGACTCGACAGGCGCCGTCGATAACGCCCAAGAATCGGTTACCTTTCATTTTGTCTCTGACGAATATGGCAAGTGCTCTGCGGTATTTGCTAAGAACAATGGACAATGGGTGCCGACTCGGTTCACGGTAACATGGACACGCGACGATAGGACATTTATATCAGAGTCGGGAGAAAGCAACCGTCTAAAAGATTGGGCCGCTTATACTGACTTTTCGAAGACACCTGCTGGACTTGATGAACTCGAAGCCACGTATGAGATTGAATATGATGGCCTCCCAAAGTCATTAAAAAAGACGGAACTCAGACGGCATCAGGGGGAACGTTCGGAGGCAATCTCGCGTATTGTCTTCAAGGCTTTCCGGCCTGGCGAAGTTACACCGGACGGTGTAAGGCAAGCTATGTTGCCAATTCCTGACGGTACCGAAGTGCTTCCGACTGACGATGCGAGAAAAGCAATAAGCTGGGTGTACAAGGACGGAGATGTTGTTAAGGCGATCGATACGATGGGGGTCGACACAGGGCGCTCTGCAACATTTTCATCTCAGCATGGACGATCCATCAGAATTACCGGCACTGCAATTGTCGTTGCTATATTGTTGGCGGTGGTATTGTACCGTCGCATGGTGTCGGCGAGCAGTAAAGGTGTTTAGATGCGATTTCGTAAGTCATTATCCTTCGTGCTATTGTGCTTCCTCGTTCATCGGAATCTCGCCGGTCCCTGCTTCGCATCCAACTCGCAGCTCTGTGGATTGCACAGTGTACATGCCGCTCTACACGCTATTGATATCGAAGCACGGTTTGAGGACCTAGTTAAGCCGGAAAACCTGTCCAGCCCGCACGGAAGTACTGCAAAGGATCTCATGCGGATTGCACAAGAACACGGTGCTTTCGCAAGATATCGAAAGGGAATGGTGTTAGCAGACCTTCGGACAGCCTCAACGCCCCTCATTCTTCACACGGGGGTGCCGACTGCCGGGCGAACGTTTAATCACTGGGTCGTATTTCTAGGAATGGACGGCGGAGGGATCAGAATCTACGACCCCCCATCGAGCAGTTACGTTGCCGCCTCGAGTGATTTATTGAGCTGTTGGGACGGGAGGGGAATCGAAATCTCAAAGCCCGGCGCGACGCATGCGCCATTTCACCTTAATATGGAAACACTTCTCGGATTGGGCGTTGTGCTGGCAGGAGGAGCACTCGTAACGCAGTCCGCATTCCTAAGGGCACGCCCTCTTCTAGCTTTGGGACTCGTAGTTGTCTCGTCCACCGCCATTTGGCATGCCATTGTTGACTACGGTTTCATTAACGATCACTACGGACGGGCAACGGTTGCGAGCAGATACGAGCAATATAACATTCCACTTATGGATATTGCGTCATTAAATACAATGATCGGACAAGCCGACGTTAGCATCATCGACGCCAGACGCTCTAAGGACTATGTTCGCGAGCACCTTCCCAACGCGGTTAGCGTTCCAGTGTCGGCCACACAGGGTCAGTTGAGAGAGGCGCTCGCGGCAATTCCCAAGTCCAACCGTGTCGTCGTCTATTGTCAGTCAAACAGATGCGTATGGTCAGATGCAATTGCTCAGCAATTGGCCGCGAATGGGTACGATAACGTATGGGTGTATCGCGACGGAATGAATGGATGGCGGCAAAAGCTGGATACCGCAGACAGTCAATCGCAAGAGGACGAATAGTGCTCACAATTGAATCAACGCGGATAGCGTTCCGCTGGCGCACGTGTGGAAGCATACACTGGCGTTCGAATACGTCATATGTGATAGGGTTATTGGTAGCGTATGGTCTCCTCGCTAGCGCACTTGCACATCTTAATAACCCATACGCATTTCTGGCCTCTATTTATGAATATCAGCTTGTTCCTCGCTGGGCAGCCGAAATCTTAGCTGCGACATTGCCGTTCCTTCACATCGCCATTGCGTTTTGTTTGATCGGCCGTTACCAGCAACCGAAGTCGTTTGCTGTAGGAGGCCTGCTGTTCACAATATATTTGTGTGCTCAGTCAACTGCACTAATTCAGGGACGGGATATCGGTTGCGGCTGTTTTGGGTTCATGTCGAACCGCGATGAGCAGGAGCTGATCGGTTGGAAGTCGACGTCGATAGCAGGCATCTCAGCTTTCGCGTGCCTTGTTGGATGGTGGACATCATACAAATGGCGCGATTAGGTGACGTGGGCATACTATTGACAATAAGATTGAGAGACTAGGTCGATTGCGCCGTGCTGCTGTGGTTGGATCGTCCTGGTGACAGGCAAGAACGCGACGCGGTAAAAAGCTAGCGGGCGTGAAACTCTTGGACGTAGAGTTCTGCGCCAGTCCCTCATCTCACTATTTCCTAGAACTGCCTAAGGGACACAGCCGATCAAATCAACGAATCGCCGATGCACGGCCTAGGCGATGTTGGGGGACTCAACCGAAAACAGTTTCCGCTATCCTTTTCATAGGATCCTTTATGAAGGCCGCCTTCCTGTTGTAGAAGAATGCCTTTTTGTCGATAGAGAGGTAACGAAGCGGCACATAGTCGGACATAATCCGTAATCTGCGGGCGTTGAGTAGGCGGAGTGTGCCGTGTCATTTGGGTGCGGCTGACCGGGCAATGTTCGAGTTAGTTGGTGTACTCGACCAATGCTCGTAAACTGCTTAATGCAGCCAGCATATGACCGCGGTCCTCGAATATTGGCGTCGATTAACGAGTAGTCGGGTCATCCGTTGCGACTGCAAATCTTTTACGTCCTTGACGATACGCCAGCGTTAGCAACATGAATCGTCTCTATTGATGGCGCGCTCGGCACGAATCGACAAGTCATGGCTTCGGATCTTTGGAGGAGTCTTGCTGTCCCTCCACATCTGGGTTGAACTCTCTTTAATCCAGAACATGTCGGTAACCTATAACGAGGCCAGTCACATTACCGCTGGGTTGGCATGTTGGTACGCTGAGGACTACGACCTTTACAATGTTAATCCTCCGTTACCACGAATGCTCGCAACGTCCCTGCTATTGGATCGTGCAGATATCTCGCTTGCATTCATTCATCGAATACAAAAGGATTCGGCGGTTCGCCAAGAGAATGTGCTCGGGCGGCTTTTTGCTGATACAAATGCACTCGGCTTTCATCATCTTGTGTGTCGAGCTCGATTGGCCGGCCTCTTTTGGATTACCCTCGGAGGGGTAATCGTATGGCGTTGGTCGCACCGTCTATTTGGCGCATCTGCTGGCTTGTTCGCGCTTACTCTTTGGACCTTTGAGCCGACACTTAGCGCTCACGGTGCTTTGGTAACTGCAGATATGCCTGCCACTGCCGCTACGATCGCTGCGGCATACTGTCTGTGGATATTTACTTGCAGCAAGAGGATTCGAGACGGAGTGATCGCAGGTATTGTGCTAGGGATTGCGCTACTGACCAAATTTACTGTCTTACTACTCGCGCCGCTCTTTGCAGTCATCTGCGCACATCACGCGCTCTCAGCGCTCCGTGACGCACAGAGTGAGATTAGAGATGTTCATAGGGCGTCTTACCTGTTCGGTTGTGCCTTGCTGTGTATCGTTGCGCTGATCGTCGTCAATGCAGGATACGGGTTCCAAAACGTTTGTAGCCCCATTCGAAGCTTCTCGCCACAAAGCAGTCTATTCTCAAAATGCTTCACGTTTATACCGCAAAGGGGCGTAGTCGAATCACTGCCTTGTCCGCTTCCATCAGCCTATTTGAACGGTCTCGACGTTCAACAAAGAGATTTTGAACAAGGCTTGTACTCCTATTTGAACGGCTGTCGGCGCCAAAATGGGTGGTGGTACTACTATCTCGTCGCATTTTCCGTGAAGTCCCCGTTGGGGCATCTGATCATTCTAGTTGTGTCGCTAGGTACCATAATATACAAGCGTATGTCTATTCCGTCGTTGTTGTGGGCAACGCCGTTGGTCATATTTACGGCTGCGTCATGCAAGACCGGCTACACGAACCATCTTCGGTATATCTTGCCCGCATACCCTTTCTACTGCGTGCTTGCGGGAGTGCTGTTTGCCGAGCAGAACCAACGCTTGCGCCGCTGTGCACTCGTTGCGGGCTTGCTCGGCGTGTCGATCTCCATAGCGAGTTGTTGTTATCACTACCCGAACTGGCTCGGATACTTCAACGAAACGGTCGGGGGTCCACAAAATGGATGGAAATATCTTGCAGACAGCAACGTAGATTGGGGACAAGATTGGCTGGAACTCAAAAGATGGCTGGATCGCAACTCACGAACAACGGCGATACACGTCGCACTAGCCGGTGTAGTTGATCCCGCGATATATCTTGAGGCACGTTACCCATTGCCACATGCTGGCATGGGCGGCATCGCCATCGTGGATGCGCATAATCTGATGCTCGATTACTCCTGGCTAATGGATCAGCAATTGGTATCGCGAATTGGTACATCGATATTTGTATTTAAGGTGAACCCGTGAAGTGGCGAGAGATCATCTGCTGGGGTATCATCGGCATATGGGGCGTGTTCGGAATCGTAGGCATATGGAAGCGTACAGGGTTAACGCACTATAGTGGCAGGCCTGGATTCAAGGAGTGTACATTACAGACGAGACCAAATGATGTGCATAGGTATGCTCTATACATGCCTGCGAATGCATCGACGCTCACGGATCGGCTGCTTGTAGTGTGCCTCCACGATGATTCTTTAATGGGCGTGGATGGCCGATCTCAGCTTAAAGAGGGGTTGGCTCTGGAGGCCTATCGAAGGAGAAACATCGGAGAGGCGTTTCCGTTCTTTATTCTCTTTCCGCAAGCCCGGCGGTCGTGGGCTGCGACGGACGAGGATTTAAGCATCGTGCGACAACAGATTATTCAGGTGAGAGAGCAGTACTCCATTGAAGTCGCCCGAGTCATTGTAATTGGAGTCGGAAACGGGGGACGAGCTGCGATTAAGTTGGTAACGGCTGATCCCAAGGCATGGGCTGGAATCATTCTGGTCGGGACCGAGTTGGAATGTGCCGATCTCTTAGCGGTCGACTCGGTTCCGATCCGGTGGTATCCAGATTCAGCCATCGCTATGCGACCGGTGAAAACAGTGCATGCAGGCCTTGACGTGGTTCTTCCAACGGCCCTGAGATTTCCCGGTACCGCCTCGGCCTACCGAGATAATCAGCTGTATCAGTGGATCTACTCCGTTTGCAAATCGACTCTCGGAGGTCATGAGCGCCCAGTGCGACAGGGTGACGAATAATTGACCGGCATTAGATTTCTGTACCAGGGGTTATGAAGGTTTGGGTTAGGGGGGACTTCGCTGTGCTGCCGGTGGTGATTGCGCGGCTCTCAAAGTTATCGCTTAGTTCGCGAGGAAAACAAAGCCGGACGACTTATGGCGATTTGAACTTCACATGGAACTTGAGGCGACGTACCAGGAGCAGACGTTGATCGACCAGGTGGAAGACAAGCTTGACCAGTTGGGGAACGCCGACGCTCGCGTGCAGCAGTTGTGGACCATTCTTGGCGTCGGTGCACGGCTGGCGGAAGTGATCGTCGCCGTCATCGACGACGCCAAGCGATTCAAGAACGCTAAGCAGGTTGAAAATTTGGCGATTGTTAGCGTTCTCGGCCGTAAGCCATTGCAGACGAAACGATTGAAATAGTTCAAACATCAAATGTCCGCGCCGTTGTCGCCGAGCGGCAACCGGCGCGCCGTAGCCATCCACTCCTTGCAAGATTCCGAAGAAAGTTCAATTGGCGTCAAGGCGCCCCGATTTGACGGGACAGAGAGCCCTTTGACAACGTCGAAGGGCTCTCTCATTTCCTAGCCGAGGGTTACGTCGTCGAGCCGCAGGTTCAAAAACACGATTTTGAGGATTTGTCGCTTTTCCGAGAAATCGGCTGTAAGCCACTTCTATTTCAAGGCTTGCGAGAGTTCAAAAACGCGGTTCGCAAAATCGAGCCTTTTCGCCCCGATCACGGTCCGCAGCTCGACTTTGAGCGTGATTTCGGCGATGCGATCACGTAACTCGGTCGCCTTGTGAGTGAACGTGTCGCCGTTGATCTCGTCGAGCAGGCGGTCAAACCGATTGCGAGGTCGATCCTGACTCTGGCAGAGAAAGGGTTGGGTCGGCGATAACGTCCTGATAGTTGCGCACAAATTGAAGGGGCAGTCCTGGAACTGGTAGAAGTTTGTTGTCACACGAACTCTATCAGTACGGAAGGACTGCCCCATGGACAATTTAGCAGGGTCGGCAAGCGACGAGAACTTTAA
>DASYDW010000048.1 GCA_036499395.1 Pirellulales bacterium | reverse complement strand
TCGCCAAGGTGAAGCCATTTCATGGACCAGGAGGACCACGTTATGTTGTACGTCGGTATCGACCAGCACCGCAAGCAATTGACCGTGAACATTCGTGACGAATCGGGCAACGTGCTCGTTCGCCGGCAAGTCAGCACCCAGTGGCAGAAGGTGCGGGCGTTCTTCGACGAGGTGCGAGAACTCGCCGTTTCGCACGGCGGTTATCTGGCCGTCGTCGAAATCTGCGGGTTCAACCAGTGGCTGCTCAAGCTGCTTCCCGAACACGGCTGCGTCGAGACGATCGTCGTGCAGCCGGGAGAGCAGTCTTCCCACAAGACCGACCGCCGCGACGCCAGCGGTTTGAGCGAAATCCTATGGATCAACCGCGACCGGGTGGCGCAGGGCTTGCCGATTCGCGGCCTGCGGCGGATCCAAATGCCCAGCGTCGACGAGCAGGCCGACCGCCGCCTGACCAGCCTGCGGCACGACGTGGGCCGGGAACTGACGCGATCGATCAATCGGCTGAAGGCGATCCTGCGCCGACACAACCTGGAGCAAGAATGCCCGACCAAGGGCATCCAGACGCAGCGGGCCCGGAAATGGCTCGATCAACTGTCGTTGGCGCCCATGGAGCGGGCCGAGCTGAATCATCAACTGGCCCGCCAGGATCTATTGCGCAAGCAGCTCAAACAACTGCAAGCGGAAATTCTCCAGCGTTACGAAGCGAATCCGGCGGCGCGGTTGATTTCGACGATGCCCGGCGCGGCGGCGTACTCGTCGCTGGGGTTGGCATCGCGGATCGGCGACATCCGCCGTTTCAAGCATCCCCGCAGTCTGGCCAACTATTGGGGACTGACTCCGGGGAGTCGCAACTCGGGGGAGACCACGCGCCTGGGTTCGATCACCAAGCAAGGGAGCACACTCGCGCGGTTCCTGCTGAGGCAGCTCGTGTTGCACGTATTGCGGGATGACGTCTGGATGCGCACCTGGTTCCGGGCGATCAAGCGTCGCCGGGGTTCGAAGATCGCCCGCGTGGCGGTGATGCGCCGGCTGGCGACGATCATCTGGCATCTCCTGAACAAACACGAAGCCTATGTCTGCGGCGGTCCGCCGCGATCGCGGCTCCCCCGGGAGGCGAACGTGATCGTGCCGCAATCCTGAACCGAAAACTGTGCCTGACGGCGTCAACAACGATCCACAATCCTGTGTTGAAGAGGAGCACGAACATCTGCGTTGAGGAGGCGTACGGACGGTTGCATTGGAAGGGCATCACGTAATGGATGGTCTTCCCCCGCGGTCAGAGCCAGTCTGAGGTGGCACCTGGAACGGGACGGTTGTGCTTCACCGCACGGCTGCGGTTCCCGACGTTGGTTTGATTAAGACGGCTCTGGCCTGCGGGACGGTCGCACGAGAAATCATCTGTGCCGGTGCTCGACGAGCACCGCGCGACGGTTGGTCAATCAGCCGCCGAATTCACGAAGGGATGTGTCGGGGTGCAGCCGGGCCCGAGAATCTCCCTGCCAAGTTGCAGGGTTGGCATTCCGGACGAAAAGAACGGCTGCGATCGAACCCGCCAACAATGGACCGTAGTACGAACCGACGTCGCCTGTCGACCAGAGAAAAACCGAAGCACATTAATCCCCCATCGGAATACCGGGAGACCGGGCTGGTGGGCTCTGCCCCCCAGACCCCCCGAGATTTATCGCATTAGCGCCAATCCCGGAGAGTTCTACGGAACAGAAACGGGACGCCGCTGCGAGATGAGCAGGCGCCCCATCTCCGGTCTTGGCTCCTGGCGCGGCGCTCGGGTCGCGTCTCCGCGTCGCCCTGTCCTCCGGCCAGGTCGACGACCATCTTAATCAATCTGCGCTCGGCGCGCGGACTCAATCTCGTTGCGCGCGCTTCACCACCATGGCCTGAATGGCCTGGGGACGGACGTATCCTGAGTCGAACCGGCAGCTCAGCGCTCGTTAGACGCGATCCTGGTGCGTCGTTTTTGGCGGCGCGACCATTTTTTCGGGCTCAAGCCAGTTCTGCACGGGGCCAGCACCCGCCGGCGCGGCCACTCGCAAGTCTCGCGAGAACCCCAGCACGAGGTCGTCACCAGTCGTCATTTACTTCTTTAGCACTTCGTTACTTCTCAAAAAATTCCGGCGAGGATCTTGACACAAACATCTCTTTCAGGGAGGTGCCACCCATTTTGTCGCGACACGTTGATTTCTCTTTGGCCACAAATGTCTCCCAGGCAATCAATTGGAGATCCAGCGTCTCGCGACCGGTTTTCGGTTAACCTATGTTGCGCACCTAAAGGCGACGCCGTTTAAATTCCGGCTGAATTTTAACATTCGCCCCCCGGGTCTTCACTACAAAAGGCGGTCGGAGCTCAACCGTTCCGGCAACTCCAGGTTCAGGGCCGCCAGGATTCGTTTTTGTTCTCGAGTCGGCCGGGCGACGCGCCGCAGCATGAGTTTTTGCCCGGTTACCGTCTCCAGTTCGATGTCTCCGATCTGGATTTTGCTCAGCTCACGAAGGACCGCCTCCGGCGTCATCGGTCGCGGCTGAGGGGCTGCCACCGGGTCGCGATCCAGGTCGGGTTTATTGATCAGCGTCTGTAGGCCGGCTCGTTTCACCAAATGATCGAGCGTTTTCCACAGGGCATAAGCGAGCACGCAGATGAAGATATGCGCTTCCGTGCGGCCGCTGTAATGATGCCAAATGGGTCGCAACAGCAAATCGCTCTTGAGGATACGGAAGGCGCGTTCGACCACCGTGAGTTGAATGTATGTCTCCCAAAACTCCTGAGCCGTCCAGCCAGCTTGGTTGCTGCGAAGGAGATAGGCGCCATCACGTGCCAGTGCCGCCTTGAACTTGGCGACCTTCCACTTGGAGGTCACTGATTGACCATTGTCGCTGATGCTGATCTCGACGAAGCCCCTGGCTTTGGGGTAGCGTTCTTTGAGTTTGCCGATCGCTTCGGCAATCTTGTCACGTTTCTTCAGGCGCCCTTTGGCCACTCGCGATTGCAGCTTTTTCAGATCCCGGGCCAAGCCGCGTCGCTGCCGACGCCGCATCGCGCGCTCCTTCTGGCGACGTGGCTCGCTTCGAGCCAGGAGATAGTGCACACGGCGACGCTTGAGGAGTTTGACGTCAACCTCGCGGTCCGGGAGACGCTGCCACCCCGACGAACGCAGTTCTTGTTGAAACGCGGCCAAGGCCGAGCGTTTGGTCGCCAGCAGATAACGGCGTCCCGATTTGCCGAGAAACGCCAAGGTCTCTTGGCTGATCATTCCGCGATCCATGACCCACACACGTTGACTTTTGCCGAAGCGCTGTTCGATGGCCTTGACGATCTTCTCGACCGTTTGCACATCCTGGCTGTTGCCGGGCAATGTGTAGTGGGCCAGTGGAAAGCCTTCGCGAGTCACCACGAGCGCCAGCACGACTTGCGGGCAGTCGCTGCGATGATCTCGTGAATAGCCCCGTGCCGCCAAGTCGTTCTCTTCGGCCAGCCCCTCGAAATAGCTGCTGGTCAGGTCGTACAGGAGCAGTTCGTAGTCGAGTTGGAACAGAGTGCCGAAGCTGTCCTTGAGATCATTCTCGATGGGCTCCTGAGCCCGACGCAATCGATCGAGAGTTCGATACAGACGATCTTTGGTGACCTCGCTGTCCGGAACGCCCAGCAGATCTTCCAGGCCCGTGGAGGCATACCAGTGCTCGGCCAAGGCAAATTCGCTGCAGGGCTGGCACAGACGATTAATCACCTCGATGGCGACAACATCGGCAGGCGGTACGGTCTCCTTCCCCTGCGGGAGATGACGGGCGACGATCACGTCGAGCCCCACGTACTGCCACAACCAGCGTGCCAACCAGATGTCTCCGAAGCGGCGCCCATTGTTCCAGCTGACCGAGCCCAGACGAATGCGGACGATGTCGGGATCGGCAAGCACAGGAATGCTGTCATCCTCGGGAAAGAGTCGAAGTTGTTTGGCATCGCCCTGCCGATTGTAAAAGGTGACGGTTCGTTGCCATCGACGCTCGCTGTCATGATTCAGCTCACCCAGGTGGGCGACGATATTCTGTCGTGGCCCGAGGTCGGTGCGGACACTCTCGACGAGCGCGAAGTAGACGTGCTTCTTGCCATCCTTTGTTCGGCTGTAGCGACGAAGGAACATCGCCTCCTCCTTGGTCCTGACAAGATGGCCAGGAGGAGGCCGGCGAATCAAGAGGCTAGGTCTTCACTACACGCCGCTCTGGCCCGATCCACTACAGAAAATGGCTGGAATTTACCCCGCCGGCAGCTGAAAATCGCCAATTTTCTTCAAGGTGTGCGCAACATAGGCTAAGACGAAGCACACGTTCGGTTTTGCGCCACGCCATCTGGAATGGCCGTAGCGCTGAGGAAAACGAATTCGAGCGGTGACCGTCAATAAGTCGCTCTTTTCGGGAATCTCGATTCCGAATGAAACAGCTGTTCTATCACTTTCCGGCACTTTCCGGGGCCGTGAGGATTTTACCTCCCGTGGGCGACTGATGAGCCCCTGCAATCGGCATTGGCTGCGACGCCTGTAAGGTAAAAACTTCAGCCGAGCGCAATTGTCTTGCCGGTTGTGCTTACGGACCGCTCTTGCCGCCCGGATG